>JABHNP010000104.1 GCA_018694455.1 Planctomycetaceae bacterium
GGTGATCGTCTGTGGCACATTCGTGCTGCTCGCAGACCGAACGGGATCAGCAATTCTGCCATGGATGGCACTTGTGATTGTTGTGCGTGAACTCGTCGTGACGGCTATCAGAGCTGAGATGGAACGAACTGGGCTCGACTTCTCTGCCGCCTGGTCGGGTAAATTGAAAATGTTGTTTCAGTGTGCTGCGATTGGTCTCGAGCTGGGTAGGCGTACCTGGCCAGATTTTACGATTGGTTCAATTTCCATCCATCAGGTTGCCATTGGTGTTGTCTGGCTGGCAGTGATCTCAACAATCTGGTCTGGTCTGGAATATGTTTTCGCTGCTCGCCCTCTTTTGAGTCAGGATTCATGACAGTACTGGTCGGATTACTTGCCACAGTTGTGTGCCTCACGAGCCTGTTCTGTGTCGTGAAACTTCTTGTTCGCTATCGTAGCGGTGAACCCCTGCTTTCTCCGCTGCCTGAAAATCCAGCATCGTGGGATGGGTTTGATGTTGCAAGTTTATTTGTCCTGTTTATTGTGTGTCAGGGGCTGTGTGTTGCGGTGGTGCAGCACTTATTTCCTGTTGGTGATGGGGCTACTGAGGTATTCTCCAATGCAAACTCCGAAATAGTTGTTACTGTTGTTGGCAGTAAAGGCTCTGATGTGCTCGGATATCACTTGCTGGCCAACGCGATTGCGATGCTTGTATTCACCTGTGTTGCATCGCTTATCCTGCGAGCACGTGGAGCATCTTGGAAAAGTCTTGGGTTTCAGGATGAGGCTCCACTGACTGGACTTCGGCTGGCGGGCCTGACTTGGGTCATCATTGTGCCACCACTCCTGGCACTTGCCGCATTTCTTGATCGCTTTGTCAAACCATATAGTCATCCGGTTGTTGATTTTCTTCAGGCGGACCGCACAGCATGGGCCATTGGACTCGTCATCGTCACGGCAGTTGTGGCGGCTCCCATCGCCGAAGAGTTCTTTTTCCGTCGTATTCTTCAAGGGTGGCTTGAAGTTCAATTAGGAGACTGGGCAGTTGTGGTCTCAGCAGTCTGCTTCGGCGTAGCACACTTGGGCCATGGTCTGGGGTGGATTCCACTGATTGGCTTTGGTCTGGCTGCTGGGTATCTTGTCCGCCGTCGAGGGACTATTCTGCCGAGTATTGTCCTGCACGCCCTCTTCAATGGACTCAGTGTGGTGCTCTTGTTGATGTCCGACTTGAATTAGCACACAGAGATTGTTTTTAGAAAATCGATCTGGTGGAAAAGGCCATAAAACGACGACAATCTGAAGTGCGTTGAAACATCGGCGTGTTGGTTCATGGTGAAAGAGGCTTTGCTGCATGTCATGAAAAGAAGTATGAAAACCACAGTCGTTGACTGGGCTGTGTATGTCGCTGTCAGAGTGGCTATTTGTATTGTGCAGGCATTACCTCGTCGTTTTCTTGAGCGGCAAGCGCGGAAGTGGTCCTATTTTCTCGCCTATAAAGTCAATATTCGCCGGGATGTGGTACTCGACAATATTGAGCGTTCGTTCCCTGACTGGACCGAAGAAGAGTGCCACGAGGCTGGCCGTGCAATGTGGGAACATCTGTTGTTAATGGTGATTGAAATAGCACACGCTCCACGGGTGATCAGAAAAACAACCTGGCGGCGATACTTGCGGATCGAAGGTCTTGAGCTACTGATTAGAACGCTCTGGCTCGATCGCCCAAAGGTTGTTCTCTCAGGACATTATGGAAACTTTGAACTCGCAGCATTTCTTTTTGGTGTTTTTGGTCTCAAATTATTCTCAGTTGCACGTGAACTGGACAATCCCTTTCTTGATCAGTTTGTTACGGAATTTCGAGAATCGAGAGGGCAGAAGATTCTTCCAAAAAAGGGAAGCGCGCCGGATGTTGCAGCCGTTCTCGAAGAGAATGGCGCAATCGGGTTACTCGGTGATCAGGCCGCTGGGAGGAAAGGATGCCGGGTCGATTTCTTTGGACGACCTGCCAGCGTACATAAGGCGATCGGTGTGTTTGCTCTGTCGTCAGAGGCTCCAGTCATGGTGTGTACCGCGACCCGTCGAGATGGTCTCTTTAGTTTCGATCTTCGAGTTGAGGGCGTCATGGATCCTCGTGAGGACCGACCAGAGGTAGAGAGTCTCACAGATCTCTCACAGTGGTATACGACCCTGCTTGAAGGGGCCGTACGTCGGCGACCGGACCAGTATTGGTGGGTGCACCGTCGCTGGCGGTGTTTTGGACAACCACCTAAAAAGCCAAGGAATTCAGAGGAACAAGCGGTAGCCTGACGAAGTCTTCCATTTGGTGACGAATTTGAGGAAAACCTTTGGGACGCGTCACAGACCACAAGGCGTACAGACAACAAGGTGTTTGGTGCTGCTTCGTGCACCATGTTGATGTGGCTTCTTCGTGAGAATGAAACGAAAAACCCGTAGAAACAAGCAGGCGAGTGTGCATGGCGGATTGGATTGATATCGCAGCTACAACTGAGTGTCCTCCCGGGAAAAGTATTGAGCGGGTTGCTGCGAATGCAATGGTGGCACTCGCTAATGTTGATGGGCAGTTTTATGCCATCGACGGGCTCTGTCCACATCAGGGGGGGCCACTCGGCACTGGCGATCTTTGTGGTATCGTGCTTACCTGTCCCTGGCATGGATGGCAGTTTGATGTCACCACTGGGCAACACCGTTATGCCGCAAATGTGCGTCAGCAAACCTATGAAGTAAAAGTTGAAAGTGGCCGTGTGTTTGTGCGGAAAGACAATAGCGATGCTGCGATGCAAGGAGGCCATTCAGAGTGATCACGTATCGCTGCTTTCGTAATGATGACCCGCCTCGTCTCGCTGAGGTCTGGCGGACTGCTGATCTCGGTCCGCTCGCCATGCAGCCGATGACCACTGCTGAACTCGAGGCAGGGGTTTTTTCAAAGCCTTATTTCGACCGACGTGGTCTTATTGTGGCAACTGAAAACAACCAGATCGTTGGCTTCGCCCATGCTGGATTCGGACCGACGGCGGATCAGAAAGGTATCGATACTCGAGTCGGCTCAACACTTCTTGCGGTTGTGCCACCACACGCTCTTGAAAACGAAATTAGTGATCAGTTGTTGGTGCGGTGTGAAAACTACCTTCTGGAATCCGGGGCTACGTGTCTACTTGGTGGCGGAAATGATGTGTGCCGCGGTTTCTATCTCGGTCTTTACGGTGGCTCTGATCTACCAGGAATTCTTGATTCTTCACCAAAAATGCAGCAGGTGTTCGAAAGGGCAGGGTATCGGCAGCAGCAGCGGATCACCGTTCATCGCCGGCCTCTTGAGGGTTTTCGCGTTCCAGTCAATAGGCTTCATATTGCCATCAGACGGCGAACGGTGATGCACGTGATCGATGAACCTGA
>JABHNP010000332.1 GCA_018694455.1 Planctomycetaceae bacterium
AAACTGTTGGGCCAGATAACGATACCGATGAAGTGAAAGAGGCGCTCGAGCAACTTGTGACGATTTTTGATGTGGTTCGATGCCTGAAGTCGGCTACTGCAAAAACCGTTCTTGAAGGTGATGTTACGGTCACGCGATGGCAGAATCGTATTGAAGACTTACCGGCTCAGTGAGTCGTGTCGAACAAGACCACGAAAAAACAGATCACCGCCGGTTTGATCAATAGCCTCGATGCTCGTATTTGAAAGAATCTTTCGAATACTCATAGATGATTCGGGTTCTTGAAGCAGTTTTGGGGCAAGAAATGCCCAGACTTCATCGATAAGACCCGCGTCATGAAACGACTCAAGAATGTGCGCGCCCCCCTCCACTAAGACATTTGTCATCTGACGACGCCCAAACTCCTGCACCAATTCGAGAAGCATGTGATTCGAATGAGCTGTTGGGCTTCTCCATATTTCACAGCCCTTGTCCTGTAATTGCTCCAACCGATCCTCAGAAGCATCGGGGCCAACTGCAATAAGTAAAGGAAACTCTTGTGCTGTCTGAACAAGACGAGAACTCAGTGACAAACGTGCATGCCGGTCCAGCACAACTCGTATCAGTGACCGGGGCCCTCCTGGCCTTGCTGTAAGCAATGGATCATCAGCAACCGCTGTCTGTATGCCAATGACAATCGCATCAGCGCGGCGGCGTAGATCATGAACAACAGCACGAGATGTACCTGAAGATATCCACTCGTGTTGCCGCGATGTTCCCGAACCGCCGTTTTCAGGTTTCGGAAGAACAAGATACCCATCGAGTGTCATGGCCCATTTGGCGATCATCCATGGTCTTTTTGCCGTTACGAACATTCGAAATGGAGCAGTCAGCCGGACGGCCTCATCCTGTAGCAAACCAACGTCAACCTGCAAGCCAGCTTTCTGCAGAATTGAAATGCCCTGACCCGCAACTGCTGGAAAAGGGTCTGTTGCTGCAACGACCACGCGACGAATACCTGCACTCAGAATCGCATCAGTACATGGTGGCGTTTTCCCCGTGTGACAACACGGCTCGAGAGTTACATAGAGCGTGCCATTCTTCGCTGCCTGACCAGCAATTGCCAGCGCATGCACCTCGGCATGAGCACTGCCAAAATGCTTGTGCCAACCCTCTCCTAGCACCTTGCCATCAGAGCTTGCAACAACCGCACCTACCATCGGGTTCGGTTCCACAAGCCCCTCGCCGCGACGAGCAAGGGCACACGCTCGATGCATCAGTAGTATGTCGGTAGAGGAGAACATGTCCTAAAGTCGTCTTATCAAGGAGTCCAGATTGCAGGCTTTTCATCTCCGCCGCCGCCGGAAGCCTCGCCTCCCGGTGTCCAGAGCTTCCCGGATTCTGCAGCCGGAGCAGTCGCTTGCCCGCCCGGTGATGACATCGTGGCACCAGGAGGAGGAGCCCCTCCCCCACCACCTGCGGCGAGTGCACCAAGGTCGATGCCTGCCTCAGCAAATACTTGCATGACCGCATTTGATACTCGTGGGTTTTGGCTGTGATCACGACGAATTCGATCAAGCACTTTAAGGAGTGCCGGCTGATCTCCTCGCTGCAGGTGAATCCGAAGTTCACCAACGTCAAGCATGCCTTCATCAGCCTTGAGTGCCGCTGCAAGTGGACGAATTTTTGCAAGAATTTCCAGTCGACGAGTTGTTGACCGAGCACGTGCTTCAAGTACACCGTATGCCTGCCATCGGTCTGCATCAGTAATGTCTTCTCGACTTAATAACGCTTCTGCTGCCAGCTCCGCCACCTTGCTGTAACCAATTTCAGCAGCCGTTAAAAGGAGTCCTCGTAAATGATCATTTGTGATCTTCTGAAAATCGAGCTGGAGCCAACGCTGAGGTGGCACATTTCCTAATGGTTCTGCTGACTCAATGATGGTAGGTGCCGGAAGGCCGCTTGCTTTTCTTAGCTCTGGCCAAATATCTTTACCTGAGGCAATGATATCAGTAGCCTCAGCATCATTTACAAGGGCTTCGACGCGACGACAAGGCTCATCTCCATCGGCAACCGCTTGCTTTGGAGTTTTACCCAATAACTCTGGCAACGGTGTTTCTGCCCAAAGTTTTGTAAAGCGATCCGCTACTTGTGCTTGCTGTTTTGCCAAGAGCGTATCGAGTGGAGCGTCTTCACCAGCAGCGGGAGGTGCTGTTGGCTCGGTTGGTGGATTCATCCTAAATTGACTACTCGCCAGATAATTCATCGGCGTGGCCGACGGCATCCCAGCCGGCTGTTCTGCTTCAACAAGTGTTGTCTTGATGGAAGATTCTACCAATGGCTTTGCTTCCTTGACATCGGGCCCAAACCCTTGCAGCGTCACCTCTGCCTCGCGATCGGTTTGCTTTCCATGAATGAGAATGCTGCCGAGTAAACGTGCCGCTGAACCTTCTTTCCCAGAGGCAGACTCGTACACACGCCAGCTTGAACGTGGCGGTACAGCGCCACGCTGAACCCAACGAGAGCGATCAACGGGCATTGATTCAAAATGGCTCTCTTTTCGAAGTGCGTCTTCAAGCAGATCGATGTCTCCCTCAAGAGGGCCACGAAGCAATTCATACCGCATAACTGGTGACCGCTCTGGATTGGCCTGAGTCTCCAATACGATAGCACGACCGGTTGCTTCAACTGCTTCGTCGTGCCCTGTTGGACCTCCGTTAGCTTCTCGGATCGCTGCAACTTTGAGCCATGCATCTGCTGCTTCGAGGGGGCGAGCCACTCGCTCACACAGCAACGCAATATTTGTAAATAATTCAGGGCTGTCTGCAGCAACACCTTTCAAGCTATTAAATGTTTTGATTGCTTTTGAAAGACGCCACTCCTTCCCATGCTTCAGTGCGGCATCAAATTCGAAACGCCATTGCGAATCTGCGTCTGTCGCCGCAAATGGCACCTTAATCCGTAATGCGGGGGGCAGACCCGATGACAGCAGGGCCTCCATCAGAAGATTTCGTTCTTCTTCAGATCCAAGAGACTTCTCGACAAGCCATTCGATGGTCGACTCTGCCAATCCAAATTGTCCAACCTGTGCCGCAACCTGAACCAGTGTCATTGCGATCCGGACAAGATCATCCGGCACCTCGGCACCTGCCAATTCTCGAGAACGATCAAAAAGAGTTGCTGCCTCCTGCATGTTATCAAGAAGAGCTGCTGCAACTGCAGCGTGACCGAGCGCAAGAGGGTTGTCTGGATACGCTTCGAGAAAAGCTCGACTCGTTACTGCTGCATCATTAAACCTTTTAGTAGCCAGTTCTAGTTTTGTCCTCGTCGCAAGAAGACAAGCTTTTTTTGGGTGTTTTTCAAGTAGTCGTATCACCTGCTCAAGCGCTGCTTCTGTCTGGTCACCTTCAACGAGGCGGTCTAATTGTTCGAGTTCCCCAAGTAACTCAGGGCAGCAAAACTTGATTTTCTTGCCAGTTCCACAAGGGCACAGGGAATACGGATCGAACGCCATAAAAATCTCCTAGCAAATCGGTAAGGGCATAAGTTCTGCAGAACCATGATGGGATCATCACACTTTAGCAGACGATCCAGCATGCAGGAATTGGCCCATCACAAGCTCCGCACATTGCTGCTGAAGCGATAAAAAGGAGCCTCTGTTGAACACTTTATGCTTCAATGTGATAATTAATGTAGTTGATAAACCAACAGTCGGTTGTGGCACGTCGTCCACTTACCCATCCTCTCCTCCAACAAACGGCACGCCGTGCGTCAGCCACGCATTGTGATCGTCGATTCAGCCGGTCCGCAAGGCCTTGCCTACGGAAGACTTGTCGCCCGACTGCAACCACTTGAAGTTCGGCATACCTCATGTGTTGCCGAAGGCATTGATATATCCAATGAAGATGGATTTGACCTTGCGATTCTTGTTCTCCGAAGTGGTGATTCGGCTCTCACAATATTGGATCAACTTGTTGAAGCAGATCCAGACCTGCCGATTGTAGTTATTGGTAGTGCTGAGGGTGAAAAAAATGTGAGCGACTACCTTCGACATGGTGCAGCAACCTATCTGCCACTTGAGACCGTCGATAATGACCTCGAAAATATTCTTGCTGAAACACTCACGCAATCACGTCAACGTGCAACAGAACAAACCTTACGACGCGCGATTGAGCGTCCCTATTCATTCGAAGACTTTCTAGGCGAGAGCCCTCCAATGAAGGCGGTGTATTCGCTCATCGAACGCATCGCAACACGCTCTGTTGATATTCTGATTACTGGGGAAACCGGCACTGGAAAAGAACTTGTCGCCCGCGCAGTGCATCGAAGAAGTCGTCGAGCGTCAGCCCCTTTTGTCCCAATCGACTGTGGTGCAATTCCAGACACGTTACTGGAAAGTGAATTGTTTGGACATGAACGAGGGGCTTTTACTGGTGCCGAAGCTCGACGCATTGGTCTGATCGAGGTCGCAGACGGCGGCACGCTCTTTCTTGATGAGATCGCTGAACTACCTCCTGCTCTCCAAGCGAAACTTCTTAGGGTCTTACAAGAGCGGCGTCTTAGACGAGTCGGTGCCCGAAAAGAAACACCGGTGGATGTTCGGATCGTAGCAGCAACATCTCGAGATATCGACGGAATGATAGAGAATGGAACTTTCCGAAGAGATCTTTTCTATCGCATCAATGTCGTCAGAATTAGCCTTCCACCACTACGGCAGCGTGGTGACGACATCGGATTACTCGCTGAATTTTTTGCCAGCCGAGCTGGACGTGAAATGGGACTCCGAGCTGGTAGATTTTCAGCTGATACATACGAAGTATTACGGCACTATTCTTGGCCAGGCAATGTTCGTGAACTTCAAAATGTTATTCGCCGGGCGATGGCGCTTACGGCAGATGATATTATTGGAGTTAATGATCTCCCTAATAATATTGTTACGGCGGCAGGAAAGCACGCACAGCACGACCCCAATGAACTAAACAAGAATCTTTCAACAGGGGACGGATTCTTTGCTTCCAAAGCCAAGCATGTTGCCGAATTCGAGCAACAGTACCTTCACGAAATCATGGAGCGACTCCGTGGAGACGTCTCAGCGGCAGCAAAAGTAGCCAAGGTTCCTCGAGGAACCCTATACCGCCTCCTAAAGACTCATGGAATTGAGCCTTCTCATTTCCGGCACGACTAAAGAACACCTGAATCAGACTAAAACCGCTTCTTCCGCGCGCTCCTATTTTGTGACAACGCGCCTCGTCTGCGCGAACAATCTGGCATTCCTCTATTTTATGTTCATAAGCAGCAAACCAGTCATATTCTGAGGCATGAATGCATAGAAATTGTCACATCGGCGTGACAGCAAACAATGATCGGTTTAAAAACTTGCTTAAAAAAGCCTTTTCTTTTTATGTGTGAATGGCACGCTGCTTGCTACTTATATTTCTCTGGAAAGTCAATATTTGGTGTACGCAAACTCACGGCGGCGGAACCGAGCAGAATGTAGTACTTAAAGGCACGATAAAACTGTTTTGAGAAAGAACTAATCATGAAAAAAATTGAAGCGATCCTGCGACATTTTAAACTCGAAGAAGTCAAAGATGCACTCAATGAAATTGGTATCAAGGGAATGACTGTTACCGAGGTCCGAGGCTTTGGACGGCAACGCGGACATACCGAAACATACCGTGGTGCCGAATACTCCGTAGATTTTCTACCAAAAGTTAAACTCGAAGTAGTTGTCAACGACGGGGAGGCACAAACGGTGATCGACAAAATCATGAACGTGGCTCGAACTGGGCAGGTTGGCGACGGAAAGATATTTGTTTCTGACCTCACTGAAGTGGTTCGAATTCGAACAGGTGAAACTGCTGGCGACGCCATCTAATTCGTCAAACCACCTACCGCTGCCATAAAGCCGGTCATCTCTGCTTTTTTAACAACTGCAGGGATGACCGGTTATTTTATGAGACAAGTGTCTACGTGGCTGCGGCTATGGCTGCTTCATCTTTCACACTCGGAAGACTTGTCGTGCCCATGAGATAACGGTCACACTCTCGAGCCGCTTCACGACCTTCATTGATTGCCCAGACCACAAGGCTCTGCCCTCGGCGGCAATCACCAGCTGCAAAAACTCCGTCAAGATTCGTCGCATACTTGCCGTAGTCTGCCGCAAAATTTGTCCTCTTGTCGCAATCCATACCCAACTGATCAGCAATAATCTGCTCCGGGCCACCAAAACCAAGCGCCAGAAGTATCATTTGGCACGGCCATTCCTGTTCACTTCCTTCAACGACAGTAAATGGTGGGCCACCCTCCTGTGGCTTGCTCCAATCGAGTCGAACTGTTTTGACGCCTTGAAGTTTTCCAGATTCATCACCAAGAAATTCAACGGTTTGTACAGAAAATTCTCGAGGATCACCCGCCAACTGTTTACCGGGGACATCCGAGTAATTGAATCGGGCGGCAGCTTCCGTGTGACCGTAATCTGTTCGTAGGATTTTTGGCCACTGAGGCCACGGATTATTGGCTGCACGTTCCTCAGGTGGCTGCGGTACGATTTCAAATGTGACGAGGGATCGACAGCCATGACGCAATGAAGTACCTATACAGTCAGTACCCGTATCACCACCACCAATCACAATAACATCTTTGTCTTTTGCACTGATGTACTTTTGGTCCTGATGCTTGGAATCAAGAAGGCTCCGTGTATTTGCAGTCAAAAAATCCATGGCAAAATGAATACCGTGTAAGTCACGGCCCGGTGTTTTAGCAAAGAAATCATTCGGCCGAGTAGATCCGACACAAAGCACCACGGCATCAAATTCAGACATCAGGCTTGCCGCCGGAATATCTTTTCCAATCTCAACACCAGTCTTGAAAACGATTCCTTCTTCAGCAAGCAGATCGACTCTGCGTTGCACCACAGCCTCTTTGTCTAGCTTCATGTTCGGAATGCCATACATGAGCAGACCTCCAAGACGATCTGCTCTTTCGAAGACCGTAACAAGATGACCTGCTTGATTGAGTTGTGCGGCGCATGCAAGTCCAGCAGGACCAGAACCAACTACAGCTACTTTTTTTCCGGTTCGCTCTTCTGGCGGTGAGGCCGTAATCCACCCTTCTTCCCAACCACGATCAACAATTGAACATTCGATTTGCTTAATCGTCACGGGAGGTTCGTGAATACCAAGTACACAAGAACCTTCACACGGGGCTGGGCAAACCCGCCCTGTAAATTCAGGGAAATTATTTGTCTCATGAAGTCTATCAAGAGCATCTTTCCAGTGACCTCGATACACTAAGTCATTCCACTCGGGTATGAGGTTTCGTACGGGGCAGCCTGCTGCCATGTTTGCCATAAGGTCTGCCGTATGACAGAAGGGCACACCACAATCCATACATCGTGAGCCCTGGTCTTGAAGGTCAACGATAGGGAGATCGAGATGGAATTCATTCCAATCACCAATCCGCTCAACTGGATCGCGTTCGTTATAAGTCCTTCGATCAACCGTCATGAATCCCCGTGGATTTCCCATCAGACACTATCCTTTCATCTTCAGCCGATTTGAATTTTACCCCGGCCTTACTCTATGTGAGTCTCTTGTGTTGTATTCTTCTTACTTTGTAACTACTGACACTTCTGATTCTTCTAACATTTCAGCAAGTGCTCGCTTGTAATCACGAGGCATGACTTTCACAAACTGAGAAAGTGATTGTTCCCATGATTCCAAAATACTTTGGGCCACAGTCGAACCGGTATAATCCGCGTGCTTCTGTATGAGTTCTTTGAGTTCCTCGATGTCCTCAGTCGTCTCCACTGATTCAAGTTCGACAAGCTCGAGGTTGCAGTTGAGTCGAAGCGTATCACGGTCAGGGGCGAAGACGAACGCCGCGCCCCCGGACATTCCCGCAGCAAGATTTCGGCCAGTTGGTCCAAGGATAACAACTCGTCCGCCTGTCATGTATTCCAGTCCGTGGTCACCGACTCCCTCAACAACTGTGCAAGCACCACTATTCCGTACGCAAAATCGTTCAGCAGCCATGCCTCGGAAATATGCCTCTCCGGCTGTTGCTCCGTACAGAGCGACATTTCCAATAATAATATTTTCTTCTGCAGCAAAAGTAGATTCCTTCGGTGGAGCAATAATAATTCGACCACCTGACAAGCCTTTACCAACGTAATCGTTGGCATCACCAGACAACTCAATCGTAACTCCTGGTGCAAGCCATGCCCCAAGGCTCTGACCCGCAGACCCGACAACATCGATGTGAATAGTGCCATCAGGCAGTCCGCTCTCGCCATTTGCCTTCGACACTTCATGACTAAGCATCGTGCCAAATGCACGATCGATGTTCTCAATTTCCATTGAGAACCGCACAGGCATCCGCTCATGGATTGCAGCAAGTGACTTCTTAATGAGTTCATTATCAAGAACTTCTTCAAGACCATGATTTTGTGAAATGGTGCAATGCGTTACCGTGTCTGGATGGGGACCAGCTGCAGGCGTGAGAATTGGCGTAAGATCGAGCCCCTTCGCTTTCCAATGCCGCACAGCTTCATCAATTTCAAGAACTTCAACGTGGCCTACCATTTCGTTTATAGAACGAAACCCAAGGCTCGCCATGATTTCTCGGACCTCTTCAGCAACCAGAAAAAGATAATTCACAACATGCTCCGGCTTGCCTGAAAACTTTTTACGAAGCTCAGGATCCTGCGTAGCAATTCCAACCGGGCAAGTGTTGAGATGGCACTTTCTCATCATGATGCAACCCATCGTGATGAGTGGTGCTGTCGCAAACCCATACTCTTCAGCACCAAGCAATGCTGCAATAACTACATCTCGACCAGTCTTGAGTTGACCATCAGTCTCCAGTCTGACTCGGCTACGAAGATCATTCATGACCAACGTCTGATGTGTCTCAGCAATACCGAGCTCCCACGGAAGACCAGCAAATTTGATGCTCGTCAGCGGTGAAGCACCAGTACCACCGTCAGTACCAGAAATTAAAATCTTATCGGCATGCCCCTTGGCTACCCCTGCTGCAATCGTACCCACACCGACTTCCGACACGAGCTTTACGCTTATTGCCGCTGATGGATTTGAATTCTTTAGATCGAAGATCAACTGGGCAAGATCTTCAATAGAATAAATATCATGATGCGGGGGCGGACTAATCAAGCCCACACCAGGAGTTGAGTGGCGCGTTGCAGCGATAATCTTATTTACTTTATGCCCAGGCAGCTCACCACCTTCGCCCGGTTTCGCACCCTGCGCGATTTTGATTTGCAATTCATCTGCATTGGTTAAATACCAGCTGGTGACACCAAACCTACCCGAGGCGACCTGCTTGATGTACGACCTCTTCGAATATTGGTTCGTCTGGGAGCTGGCTTTATCTGGGTCGAGATTTTCAAGCGTGTTGAGCATTGCTTCATGCTCACCTTCAGGGCGACCATACCACTTAAAGCGTTCTGGATCTTCACCGCCCTCTCCGGTATTACTTTTCCCCTCGAGCACATTCATCGCAACAGCCAGTGTCTCGTGGGCTTCTGCCGAGATTGACCCGTAGCTCATCGCACCAGTACAAAATCGTTTTACAATTTCTCGAGCCGGTTCTACTTCTTCAATCGAAATAGGAGATTGGCCAGCCTTGAACTGAAGAAGTCCTCTCAAGAAGCACCGACGATGGGCATCCTTGTTCACCGTGTCAGCGAATTGACGATACGCATCTCTTGATCCCGTCCGAGCTGCTACTTGTATCTGTGCAATCGTATGCGGATTCCACGCGTGGGCCTCGCCCTCTTTCCTCCAATGAAACTGTCCGTCGTTTGGGAGTATTGATAAAGCCTTATCACTTCGTGTTGGATAACCGATTTCATGCCGGCGAATTCCTTCTTCGGCGACAACATCAAACCCGACACCTGAAATTCGGCTTGATGTACCAACAAAGCACTTCTCAATTATTTCTGGCGCGAGACCAACTGCTTCAAATATTTGCGCCCCCTTGTAGGAGGCAAGCGTAGAAATCCCCATCTTGCCCATTACTTTTTTAATGCCTTTGGCAACCGCTTTTCTGAATGCAGGCACAATTTTTTCATCACTGAACTCTTCTTCAAGGAGCCCATCAAGCCGAGCCTGACGCAATGCCTCGAAAGCGAGATACGGATTAACGGCATCTGCCCCGTAGCCTGTCAGCAGACAGAAGTTGTGTACTTCACGGGCTTCTCCTGACTCAAGGACAATGCCTATTCGAGTTCTCAATTCTTGTTTGACAAGTGCGTGATGAACCGCTCCTGTGACAAGAAGAGAACTTACCGGAACACGGTCGTGATTCACGGCTCTGTCTGACAGCACAACCAACGAATATCCGTCATGAATGGCCTGCGTAGCTTCCTCACAAATGCGATCTATCGCAGGCCGCAGGCCCCCATCACCTTCAGCGCGTGGATATGTAATATCAATAGTTTTTGACTTCCAACCGCGATGGTCAATTGACTTAATCGCAGCAGTTTCTTCGTTGGTCAGAATTGGATGAGGAATACAAAGACGATGACACTGCTCTTCTGTAGCCTCTAAGAGATTACCTTCTGGCCCGATGAAACATTCAAGCGACATTATGACCTCTTCCCGAATCGAATCGACCGGTGGATTTGTCACTTGTGCAAAAAGTTGCTTGAAATAGTCGTACGGAAGTCGAGGCTTGTCAGAAAGACAGGCAAGAGCAGCGTCGTTCCCCATCGAACCAATCGGGTCTCGCTTCTCTCGCAGCATTGGCATGAGCATGAATTGAAGCGTTTCTGTCGTGTATCCAAATGCCTGCATTCTTTTCAAGAGTTCGTCACTCTCGTAATGAGGAGGGCTCACTTTTGCCGGCAGGTCATTGAGGTGAATTGCCTGGTTTTTGAGCCACGTCTTATACGGACGTTTTGTCGCGACCGATGTTTTCAGTTCATCGTCTGCAATAATTCGACCTTGTTCAAAATCAACCAAGAACATTTTTCCAGGTTGGAGACGACCCTTTGACTTCACTTGATCTGGATCTACCTGAACAACACCTACTTCACTTGCCATAATCACCCGGTCGTCGTGGGTCACGTAATAACGACTTGGACGCAGGCCATTTCGATCAAGCACAGCACCAATATAATGCCCGTCAGTAAAAGAGACCGACGCAGGACCATCCCAGGGTTCCTGCAGTGCAGAGTGATATTCATAAAAAGCCCGTTTATCTTCAGGCATACTGTGATGATTCTGCCATGCTTCAGGAATCATCATCATGACAGCTTCTTGAAGTGTTCGGCCTGAGTGATACAGCATTTCGAGTGCGTTATCGAAATTCCCTGAGTCCGAACAGTCGGGCTCAACTACTGGGCAAAGCTTTCGGATGTCATCTCCCCAGAGATCACTCTTCATCACACCCTGCCGTGCAAACATCCAGTTTGCATTTCCACGGAGCGTGTTAATCTCGCCGTTGTGAGCCATAAAACGGCATGGTTGCGCGCGATCCCAACTGGGAAATGTGTTGGTTGAAAACCGTGAATGCACCATCGCAAGGTGTGTCTTGTAGTCTGGATCTTGCAAATCTTTATACAGGGGAATGACCTGCATGGAGCGCAACATCCCCTTCCAGATAATTATATTTGTCGATAGCGAACAGATGTAAAACATCAGTTTTTGTGAAAGGCTGCTTTCGACTCGAATTTGTTGGCTTGACCATTTCCGAATGACAAACAGCTGTCTCTCAAATGCTTCCTGATCAAGCCCTGCTCCAGCAGCAATAATGACCTGATCAAAATGCGGCATTGCACGGCGAGCAGTCGGGCCAACGTCAGCTGCATCCGGATCAACTGGCAACTCACGCCAACCGACGAGCTTTTGTCCCTGTTCGTTTACAATACGATCAACAATTCCACGGCACTGTGCTCGCTCTGAAGGATCCGTCGGCATAAAGAAGACGCCACTACCATATAGACCGCGAGCTGGAAGCTCCTGGCCCATCTCTTCCTGAGCAATTTTCTCCATCAACTCATATGGCAATCCAGTCAGCATGCCAGCACCATCACCGGTATTGTCTTCGCAGCCACAACCGCCACGGTGCTCCATGTGCTGAAGCATGCGATCAGCGTCGTCAACGATTTGCCGAGAACGCTCTCCCTTAATGTGAGCTATAAAACCAACGCCACATGAATCATGCTCATTGGCTGGATCGTATAGTCCACGGCTCTCAGGCAGTCTGATTGGAGGCTTCATTGCGTATGCTCTCGTCTTACGGGTTTTAAACTTTGTTTTCTTATTTTTTTGGAAACTAGCATCCTGCTAGTGCCGTTCTTCAGACACATAACAGAGTTTGGACGATCAGAGGAATCAGGCTGTTCCGACAATCGCCAGATCACTGAGAACTTCTGGCGGGCGTTTAAGTTCTCTGAGCCCTTCATCGGTGTCGTGTGCGTGGCCTCGCAATAAATCGAGAAACCTTCTCGCTGTTGGAGATAATGGCTTTCCTCGGCCACGAATGATGCCCAGCGGCCGAACCAAGGGATCCCCAGTAAGTGGAATACTTATGAGGGAACCGACCTCCGTCTCCCGGACCACCGTTGGTTCCGGCAGCAACGCCATCCCAGCGTCAATCTCAACCGCTCTTTTGATTGTTTCAATATTGTCAAATTCCATGACTACCGTCGGCTCTGCTCCTACCGACTCAATGGCCTTATCAATTTCCTGGCGAATGACGAGGTCATGATCAAAGCCTACAAGTCGTTGCCCATGCAGATCGGCAAGTGATGCACTTTCTCTAGCAGCAAACGGATGGTTTGGTCCGCACACCAAGACAATTGGTTCTTCACGCCATGCTTCAGCTTCAATTTTTCGAGACCCGCGAGGATAGCTCACAATCCCAACATCCGCCTGATCATTTTCGATGGCTTCGCAGACTCGCTGTGGATGCAAATACTCTAGTCGCACATTTGCTTTGGGATACCTCGCCATAAACTCCTGTACGTATTCGCTCATATGATGCAGACCGACTGAATAAATAGCTGCAACACGGACCCGACCTGCCACATCTTCGTGGAGCGAACGTACTTCATCCTCGAGTGAGTCATATCGAGCTACAATATCTCGGCAGCCCTCAAAGAACACTCGGCCTTCATGAGTGGGCACAAGCGGTCGCTTGGATCGTTCGATTAATTGAACTCCGAGACGGCTTTCCAGCTGGCTCACAACCTGACTGGCCACTGACTGCGACAAACCGTTGTCTTCAGCAGCCCGAGAAAAACTCCGCCGAGTCACAATGTCACAGAAGATTTTGAGTGATTTAATATTCATAGATGCTCAATTTTGCCACTATCTGGCACGTATTAGGTGTTCGTCCAGAACCGGTCCACGGTCTTCTTCATTGGCTTTCGAAACAAACTCCAGCTGCTTTTCAACGCCTCGTGGCTTGACGCCACTACTATTTAGAAATCAAATAGTTGCAGGCTGAAGTATTTGATAATCCAATACAGCCTAGACGTTTGGCTCATTTCGTCAAGATATCGCCCAATTTGATGGAATTTATATCGTTAGGCTCAAAAAATGATGCTTCATCACCTAGGAAAACTTTGCATCGCGTACCTGATCGGGACCGCCTCCTTGACCGTTACACATGCTTCGCCTCCCGGTGCAGAGACGCAGCTGGGAGTCGCTCACATCGGTGGGCTGTATTCTTTTTCGGACACCGATTATCTCAATGAGGGCGCTGCCGCCGCACGGAACATTGGTGCGAGTTGCATCAAAGTGGGTCTCAGTCTCGACACAGATAATCCTTCACCAAAGCTGTATCCATTTCACTCAAAGTGGCCCTCCACTGAAACCCTCGAAGATCTCGCAGACACACCCTATTTCCGATCACTTTTTTCAAGACATTTTGACACATTTATCCTAAACGCTTTTCGCCCTGGACGCTCTGCGAGTTATTGGAGGCAGGAATTTACTTCCGAGGATGAGCGATCCGAGGAGGAATGTTTTGCGTCCCTGACCCGCTATTTGCTTTCTACCTACAAACACAGCAACAAGACCTTCATCATTCAGAACTGGGAGGGCGATTGGGCGCTGCGGGGAACCTTCGATCCAAATACTGAACCCGAGCCGACCGCCACTGCGGCGATGATTCGATGGGTAAGTGCACGACAAAGGGGAGTTGAGCGTGGCCGGGCTGAGTCCAAAAGCAGCGATGCTAAAGTTTTCCACGGCCTTGAGGTCAATCTCGTAAAGCAAACGATGACGCACGGCAAGCCAAGTGTAACAACAGATGTGCTGCCTCATGTCTCGGTAGATTTGGTATCTTATTCCGCTTGGGATACAAAGGATTCGCCAGAGAATTTTAAACAATCGCTGGCCTTCATATCGCAGCACAAGCGTCCGACCAAACCATTCGATACGAATGGCGTTTATGTTGGAGAGTTTGGACTACCTGAATCGGAGGCAACACCCAAAGCTGCTTTTGAGCGAACCGCCGAGTTGCTCAAAGTGGCACAGGAGTTTGGCTGTCCGTACGCTGTCTACTGGCAACTCTATTGTAATGAAAAGACCACAGCGTCTACGAAATCAGAAAACGGTTATAAAGGTTTTTGGCTTGTGCGGCCTGATGGAACACGGAGCCCTATTTGCAAACTGTTCCAATAAGCCGAGGTGAACTCATAAAAACGTGAAGCGGAGTGGCGATTCACGTCAATGTAAAATCAACATCAACCGCTGCCACCCGGTTTCGTGAAACGATATCTTTCTTCATGCCGAATCCTGTTTTATGCCTCCCCCGAGAAATCACCAACTTGCTTGATACAGACCTGCCGTCACTTGGGCCGGGAACACCGAAGACCGTATTTGAACGACAACTGGAAAAAACCTCGCCAGAGGCCCTACTCGGAACTGCCATTGTTTCATCAGAGGCAGCCGACTGCTGCCTCGCTGGCATGTGGCTTTGGAACGGATTCCTTGAGCGGTCTCATGATCTCAGCCAAAACATTGATACGCCTGAGGGCAGTTGGTGGCACGGCATCATGCACCGCCGAGAACCTGATCCAGGCAATGCGGCATACTGGTTTCGCCGCGTGGGAGACCACCCACTGTTTTCTACACTTGGGGACAGGGTCCAAAAGCACGCCATGCAAATGGAACTGCCAGATGAAGTTCAATGGCTCGCGCACTGCACGTACTGGAAGCCACAACAATTTATTGAAGCCTGCGAATCGGCACGCCATCATTCCAACGAAGCTGTGTGCCATGTGCTCCGGCAGGTGGCGGCGATTGAATGGCACGCACTCTTCGAACACTGCCAGAATCTAGCACGCGGTAACCATCCGTAATGAGACATGCATTTTTACTTTTTTAAGTTTAAATACATGTGTCATTACTCCTTGACTCGCTCTAGGTACTCGGCATTACGCGTATCTATTTTCACCAACTGCCCCTGCTCAATAAACGCAGGCACCATAACTTCTGCTCCGGTCTCAAGCTTCACTGGCTTTGTCAGATTTGTTGCGGTATTTCCACGAACGGCAGGTTCGGCGTATTCGACTTGCAGCACCATGTGCTGAGGTGGCTCCATCGTTATTGGATTTTCGTTGTAGAGCATCATGGAGCAGATCGTCCCTTCCTTCAGCCACTTCCATGCATCGTCAACTTGTTCAGACGATAATTCGTACTGCTCGTAATTATCGTTGTCCATAAAGACAAACTGATCTCCCTGCTTGTACAGGAATTGAGCATCTATGGTCGTAATGTCGGCCGTCTCGAGTGAATCTCCACTCTTGTACGTTCGATCCAACACAGTGCCCCTGAGAAGATTACGGAGCTTACATTTGTAAAGAGCCTGCCCCTTACCAGGCTTTACAAAATTGCATTCAATCATGATGTACGGATCACCATCAATTTGGACTTTCAGCCCCTTCCGGAACTCACTTGTGTTATACGAAGCCATCGAAATCGCACTTTCAATTCAGGACAATAAAGGCGTTTAGTAAGTATGCCGAGACACTCAAGCACAAGCCTCGCCATCATCATACAGCCTGTCAACGCTGATTCCACAGCTACCCGTTCTAGTCAACTATTTTTAAACTAGCCCACCCTCAAGAACGTCGGCTGTAGACTGCACCTAGAACACTCCACACATTACAACAGCCCTGATATCACTTCTTATGGAAACATCGACAGCCCAAGTCATCGACAGAACAACTTCTGAGCCACCAGTGGTTCGGGAAGCCTGGAAGCAGGAATTAGCTGAAGCTATTCGTGATCCAGCAGAACTTTGCACACTCTTGAAGCTCGATCCATCAATTGCTCACCACATGCACCGTGCGAGCCAGAGCTTCCCGCTTCTCGTACCACGAGGGTTTGTTTCACGGATGCAACAAGGTGACCCAAATGACCCTTTGTTACTTCAGGTACTACCCAGACCTGAAGAATTGATTGACACACCCGGATTTGTATCAGACCCGGTCGGTGAGCAGGTCGCTCGTCGAGGGACTGGGCTTATTCAAAAATATCACGGACGCTGCTTGCTTCTTGTCACCGGTGGTTGCGCCGTGCACTGTCGGTACTGTTTTCGTCGCGAATTTCCATATGCCGAAAGTGGAGCGTCGCCTGCGAGTTTTGCGAGTGCCGTTTCCGAGATCCGAGCAGACCAATCCATTACAGAAGTCATTCTTTCCGGTGGTGATCCTCTTTTAGTAGATGACCAGCTACTTGAAAAACTCATACACGACATCGCCTCAATTCCACATGTCCGGAGGCTTCGTATCCATACGCGGATCCCAGTGGTGTTACCATCTCGCATCACGAAGCAACTACTTCACATTCTGCACACGACACGGTTGACTGTATGCGTTGTTATTCATTCGAATCACGCTGCTGAGCTTGATTGTGTTGTTGGAGAGTCAATGCAGCGGCTGCGCCAAGTCGTTCCACTGCTGCTGAATCAAGCCGTTTTACTACAAGGCATAAACGATACCGCCGAAAGTCTTATTCAGCTTTCTGAAAGACTGCTCGATCTTGGCATCTCTCCGTATTACCTCCATCTGCTTGATCCGGTTCGTGGAGCAAGCGATTTCGACGTTCCTGAACACGTCGGAGTGCAGCTAATCGAGAAATTACGCAATCGATTACCTGGATACGCAGTGCCACGACTTGCTCGCGAGAACCCCGGAACACCCAGCAAGACATGGTTAGCCTAAAGATCGACAAAAAACATGCCATACTACAGAAGTGAGTCTCAACTGCAGATGTCACTTTGATATGCAAAGAATACGAATTGCCCCCCTCAGATAAGCAGGAAATGTCATGAAGGTTTTGATTGGTGTTGATGGATCACCTCTTTCACTTGATGCGGTACGTGTCGTCGGACACATTATCGATCCGAGCGAGGATCAGGTAGCGATCTATTTTTCACCAACAGAACTTCAGCAACGACTTCCAGAATCATCGTCTTCACTCGTGAGCCGAAGTGCGGCTGACCTATTCGCGGAAGCTCGTGCACTTCTTCCAACAGAGTTTGCAAAACCGGTTGAGATGATTAGTAGTTCCGCGTCTGCAGCTGTCGGCATCCTTGAGTCAGCAAGCGGGTGGCATGCCGACCTCGTTGCCCTTGGTGCCCGTAGTCATGGATCAATAGAACGCTTCCTTCTCGGCAGTGTTTCGCGGGCTGTTCTTCATGGCGCCCACCTACCCGTGCTCATTGTGCGAAGCCACCCACCAGAAGATGGTACGTTTCGGACCATGGCCTGCCATCACCCAGCGAGTGCTGCTGCTGTCGGCGCCACACTGAAAGACCTGCATTGGTCAAAGGAAACTGATGGGACTGTTATCGGTGTGGCCGAGTCAATGCTCGCAGGCCCATTACCAAGTTGGCTCGAAAAACGTGTTCGTGATCCGGATACCGCTGCTATTGCGCAAGCGTGGCAGGCAGAACATGATGATGAAGTTCATACACTCAGTAGCAAACTCGAAGCTTTTCAAACGATCTTGCCTCAGTGTTTCCACGGCAAGCCCCCGATCATTGTCGAGGGTAACCCTGGCGACAGGATTTTAGAGCAGGCCAAAAAAGATCACACTGACCTCATCACCATCGGTCGAACTCCAACGGACAAACTCAGCCGCTGGTTGCTGGGAAGCACTTCTGAAGCAGTCCTCTCGCATGCAACTGCTAGCGTGCTTGTCGTTCCTGTTGAAAAAAATAAGTGATCACAAAAAACCTGCCCCAAACATGAAGGAAGGGACAGGTTTCATTGGATTTGCGTACAAGGCTGAGTCAATGCTATTCGCTTGAAAGCTGAATACTGACCTCACCACCAGACGGTGATACCGTGACTATCACATCGGAATTACCCGGTGAATTGTATTTTCCTGGAATGAGGCTCTTGGCTGGAGTCACTGTCCCTCGCTTCTCATCTTCTACTTCAAAGCCATCAGTCGCCCGGACTGTCGCAATGTAGTCACCTGGCTCAACAACCATTTCAAACGTACCGGTCGCTCGGTCAAAACGAGCAGCGCCACCCTTGCCACCAGTCTGTGCTGACAGATTGACGAACGACTCACCTTCGCCTTCACAGATTAATGGTGAGCCATCAAGCATCACAGTACCCGTGATCTTGACCTTTCCACCTAGTTTTGGGCCGCAGCCAACTGAAACAAGCATGCCGATTCCGACGCTGAACATGACAACCGAAAGAAACAGTCTGGAAGTTCGTCTCATTCGACGTGATGAAAGCATGCTGTACATATGGAAATCCTCATGAACTGGTGAAAACTTAGCTAGTGAAAACTTGCGTGGTAAAAGGTTGGCAACGGACAATGAAATCAGCCGTACTCGAAAGTGATGCGTACATAAAAGCCCGTTCTCAAGTGCATGTACACTTAAGAACGGGCATATGTATCGAACCAATTAAGGAAGTCTGCCTAACGAGTTCCCGTCCATTCGATTGCCGAGGTAGTTGTACACCTCAAAATCAATCGTATCTGACAGGAAGTGAACCCCTGCATCTGCTGTCGATGTTGCAAAAACACCCGGATGATAACTACTTGCACCACTATTCGTGGTACGAACAGAATTGTTTTTAATCATTGTTGGA
Source organism: Planctomycetaceae bacterium (assembly GCA_018694455.1). GTDB lineage: Bacteria > Planctomycetota > Planctomycetia > Pirellulales > UBA1268 > UBA1268. The sequence goes on from JABHNP010000332.1 coordinate 19,076, forward strand.
TCTTCATTAATCGTTGAGGAATTTGGGCGAATCGCCGTCGTGACACCCAACTGCTCCTGCTTGTACATTCCTGACCAGACAGCAATTTCTGGCCGACGCTCGAGCAACAAAAACGTATTAGAAAGACCGTCTGTAATAAACTTGAATTCTATCGGGAAATCAAATGCCCAATTAAAAACACCGGGAGTTGACTTCTCACTCGAAACATCATTAGTGCTTGCCCACCACCAGTTTCCATGTCGACTACAGAAACTGTTAGCTGATGCACAATCCGGCGGTTTTGAAGGAAACCCAGACGGACCAAGGCACACGTCGTAGCACCGACCACCATGCCGCTTATTGTTATTGTTATACGTTCCATCCAGCATCTGGCCCGAAAACGCGAATGGATTCGATGGACAGAATTGAGCTGTGTAGATTGGGTCAGCCTGATTGACAGGAGCTAATGCAGTCCAATTCGATACGCTTTGACCAGATTGCTTGGTGCCACTCGTCTGGGCTACGGTACCAAGATCCATTTTGTCAAACGTTGTGCTCATCTCAATAAACGGCATCAGATGAACGACAAAGGTACTCCAACCAGCATTAGTACCACCCCCTTTTGCAATCTTCCGATCCGTTGCCGTTGGAAGCGATTTATGAGCATCGGCATACGTGTGCATCGCTAATGCGTTCTGTTTCATTTTATTGCCACACGCCGACCGACGAGCAGCCTCACGAGCCTGCTGTACTGCAGGCAAAAGAAGACCAACAAGGACGCCAATAATGGCGATCACGACAAGCAGTTCGATCAGCGTAAAGCCAGATCGCTTGCGGGATATATTCAAAGTTTTCATAGCAATTCCCCAATAGAAAAAATTTATGACCGTAAGTAGTGTATCGGCAAACAAAAAGTAAAACCAGAGTGCCCCGTAAACACATGATGCGTGTCTAGGGTTCACTTGCTCGGGCGAGCTGCGACTTACTTCTCTTGGCTATTCGCTTGAAAGCTGAATGCTGACCTCACCACCAGACGGCGACACTGTGACTGCCACATCCGTGTCATCAGCAGACGAATACTTTTTAGGGAGCAGGCTTTTTGCGGGAGTTATACGTCCACGCTTTTCATCCTCAATCATAAATCCATCTGTTGCACGAACAACTGCTTTGTAGGCACCCGGCAAAACAGTCATTTCGAACGCTCCTGTCGATCGGTCGAATGACCCAGAACCTCCACCATTCTCATCCGTCGCGGAAACAAGATTCACGTACGACTCACCCTCACCCTCACAAATAAGCGGGGAACCATCAAGCATGACAGTGCCGTTGATTCGTACTTTTCCATCAGTATTTTTTTGGCCACACCCGGCGATACACACTAAACCAATCAGGAAAACAAGTGTAAAAAACACACCGCAACGTGGAAGGTTCTTGTGGACAGAATGGCAAATAAAATTTTGTGTCAACACTGCAGGACTCCTCGAATGAAATACGTCTCTGAACAAAAAAGCCCGTCCTCAATTTGGCTCAGCAGATTGAGGACGGGCGTGAATCGCAATGAACTAGTTTGGCAACTTCCCGCGTGGATCACCATCGCCACGATTCCCAAGGTAATTATATACCTGAAAATCAATCGTATCGCTTAGCCAGTGACCAGCTCCGTCAGCAGTCGCCACGCCGAATACGCCACCAGCGTGCATGCTGCTGGCACCACAGTTTTTCGCTCGTTGTGGATTATTACCATCGGAAGTCGTGACATCGATATGCGATGAATTCGGCCGAATTGACGTAGGAACACCGACCTCTGCATTAAACATGGCAGAGCGTTTGTGCAGACCTGGGCGGCGCTCGATGAGCATGAGTGTGTTTGAAGTGCCATCGGTTATATCTTTAAATTTGCATTGAAAATCATAACTCCAGTTAAATACCCCGGGAGTAGCCGTGATGTCATTAACGGGTTTTGAACCTGCATTCCACCAATTATTAGCCACACGACACCAAGCTGCACTACAATCCGGCGGGCTACCGGGAAACCCAGTAGGACCTAGCGATACATCGTAGCACCTGCCACCAGTTCTCCTGTTGTCGTGATAACCCCACATCCCAAG
>JABHNP010000054.1 GCA_018694455.1 Planctomycetaceae bacterium
TCGCAATCATGGTGAAAGTTCTTGGAGTGACGTTCATGATTACTCCTCTATGGCTGAGGATGTTGCCACTCTTATTGAGAATGAGTGTTCGAAACCACCCGTTGTTCTTGGTCACAGCATGGGTGGCAAAGTGGCAATGTACCTTGCACTTGTCTGGCCCAATCTCATCGATCGACTCATTGTTGTTGATATTCCACCAGCACGCTCTTCTGGTACGCCAATTGACTATGTTCGCGCAATGCGAGCAATACCGCTGACAACGCTTGCTCATCGCCGTGATGTGGAAGAATTACTTCGTGAAACTATTCCCAATGAAAGGGTTCGAGGATTTTTAGTAACGAATATTACCACGCGACCGGCGGGTCTGGCATGGACTGTAAATCTTGATGCCATTGAAAAGAATTTTGAGACAATTCTCGACTGGCCCGACTTGTTAACGACTCAGCAATTTTCCCGACAAACTCTTTTTCTAGTCGGTGAAAATTCAACTTTTGTTGCTCCAGAGCATGAGGGTGTGATTCAACAATTTTTTCCAGCATCGTGTAAACAAGTCATTGAGAACGCCGGACACTGGGTCCATGTCGAGAATACAGCTGCGTTTCTGAAAGCGGTACGAGCTTTTTTGGAAACCGAGTCGTGTGACTGAGCCTTTTTTAAAAGGGACAGGAAGATTGCCACCCGACGCTTTCTTCAGTCATAGGATGTGAAAACTGTATCGCCTGAGCATGAAGCAAAAGACGGTCTGCGGAATGTTGAGCAGAGGCATCCGCATACAATGGATCACCAAGGATTGGATGTCCTAATGATGCAAGATGAACCCGTATTTGATGTGATCGACCGGTTCTTGGTTCGATTTCGAGTCGGGAATAGCCATCACGTGTTGCAAGAAGACGCCACAAGGTCTGTGAGAAGCGTCCGCTTTCATGATCAACTTTGTAGCGAGGTGGCCGGTTTCGATCTCTGCCGATTGGTAGGGTGATACATCCTTGTTTTCCTGAGGGCGTTCCTTGCACAATACATTCATAAACCTTGTGTACGTTGCGCTGTTCAAATTGAAGACTGATATTCCGCTGAGAGTCTTTATTGAGTGCCATGATCATGAGCCCTGATGTGTCTCGGTCAAGCCGATGCACAACAAGTGCTGTTGAAAATAACGTTTGTATACGACTCGAAAGGCAATCCTGTAAATCTGGGCCACGCCCTGGTACAGAGAGAAGTCCTGATGGTTTGTCGAGCACAATAAGACTTTCATCTTGATAGTGAATCGGAATATGATCTACATCACTCATTATTGAAAGCCAGTGATCGTTGATTGAAAGACTTTGGAAAAATTCCGGTACAGTGTGGAGTGTTCTTTCATTGCAGCTGTAGCGGATTAATACCAGACTCCTGCACGGATAAGAAATGTATCGTCTGGATGATAGTCCGCAGTATCAGTCACATAATATTCCACGAGTCGACCAGTCACCCAGCCGGTTTCAATACGCCAGCTCACACCAAGATCTGCGGGCCGTCGTTCCCATCCAGCTAGGAGACGATAATCGTGGTACACGACAATATCATCGGCGCCAGAGTCACGACGAACAGCCCACTGATTACCACCAAATTCGCCAGCAAGATAAACCCATTGAGCAGCTTTTGAAGTTTCTTTGAGTCGCCAGGCCAGACGAGGTCGCGGGAAGATCAATTCAAAGCGTCGATCGTCACTTGGGGTCCAGAGGAGACCACCAGCAGGTAGAAGATTCACATCATATCGATCGAGGTAGATGACACCAGCAACGACACGGAGATCTTCACGAGCTTCCCAGGCACCAAATCCATGACCTGTGACTCGGAATGCTTGAGCACTGTCATTGACAAAGTCACTGTACCAGCCTGGTGCGACCGCTAGATCAACTCCCAGACGTTCACCGATTTTGCGCATCCAACGTGCCTGAATCCAAGATTCATACAGCGTGGCAGGAAGACCAGGATCCATCGGACCGTTTGCCTCATCCACAAATGTCCAGCCGAAACCTGGAGTGATGAGAAGAGGTGAATCCACTGTAGGTGCAGGCATGCCAAGGGTGAGGCTCATATCGAGCGTGGCAAGGCCAAGGCCGTTGCTACCAAGTCGAGGTAATTCAGTCGTCGTGAGAATGAGTTGCTGGAGGGCACCAGGCTTTGCACCTGGAGGAAGTTTTCGACCGGGAGGGTTATTTTCCTGTCGTGGCTGACCGGGCGGAGCAACATCGTCAGGGAGGAGTGGTTCGGTCAGGTCTTGAGGATCACCGAGTGCGGCAAAGCGAATCTTTTCAAAAAAACTAGTATCAAGCGAATCGACTGGCGGGAGTGGAATGATTTCGTCACCATATGTCAATGAATCCCATGGCTGCCAGGTAAAGCCTACGATAAGAAGCAACCATGATATGTTACGACGCTTTTGAGAAGTCATATTCTTCTCCACATGCGTTAGTAGGCAAGGCCTAACCGAAACATAATCGTACTTGGGAGATCAACAATTTGCTGTATGCCGGTTGCTGGGTCACCGACACCGTTCACATAAAAAAGTTGACGATAAAAGGCATAGCCGATTTCGAAATTTCCAGAGAAGCCAGTTGTGGCAAGAGGTACCCATTCTGTACCGAGTGAAATTCGAATATCGTTGTAGTCAAAGTTCTGGATAAATCCTTTTGAACCACCGGCATTTACATTTCTAAATGTCCAACGACCGCCACCATATTCACCAGCCACATAGCCCCACCATGCATGTCGACGGGTTTGTCCAAAACGCCACATGGCCCGCGGAGCTGGAAAGAATATGTCATATTGGGAGGTTGCATTGGGTGTCCATGTAAATCCCACTGCGGGTAATATTTTTACCTGATTTCGATCGAGGTAGATGACACCCAGTTTGCCTTGAAAAGTAGGAGTCATATTTAATGTGCCAATCGCTCGTCCCATCAGACGCCAGCTATCTGTGACAAGAACATCCCAGTTTGAATAGATGCCGAGACGGAGACCAAATTCTGCACCAAAGAGTGGTGTGAATTGTGGATTCCATGCTGCGTCAAGAAAGCTGTCGTAGGTATTACCAGGGAGTTGAGGACTAAAAGGTTGTCCAGCAACCCCTGCGAGTGGACTACTTTGAGGACCACCCCATAGCTGCATGCCAAAACCGGGGGTGAGCAGGAGCGGGGCTCGATTGATATTCGCTGGTGAATTCATAAAAAATGGGAGTGCGAACGTAGCCGATGTATCGAGTTCATTGACAGCGACAGAGTTTCCTCTGCCAGTTCCTAGAATATATGTCCAACTTCCTCGTACTCCCTGATAAGCCCGCATTGATTGCTGGTAGGTCTGCTGAAACCATTCGCTTTGCTGTGTCGGTGGTTGTGGATAGCCAACCGGCAATGTGGATGATGGATTACTTGGAACGATAGGCGGTGGCGCTGTTGAATAGCCTGGGTAACCAGGCTGTCCGTTTACGGCTGAGGTGGCCCATGTTGGTGGTGGATTTGTTCCAGGGTTCGTCGCAGGCACAGGGTAGATCTGGCTTGCCTGTGGTCCGTAGGGATCCCAGGCAGGAGGTGGAGGCGAAAGCGGATATCCGTATGGTGATGCCTGTGCAATTCTGTCGAGAGATGAACTTGCCGGAGGTGGTATCTGTACGGTCTGCGCAGCAGCGTCTGTATCTGTAATGAATACAGATATGCCCACGAACAAGACAATGAGTGAAAAGAGCGTTACTCGCACGCGGTCGTCGACCCATGCAGCGGGAATTGGTCGGAGCCATCCAGATGTTTCTGAATATTTGACCCCAACTCTTGCCTTGTGGGTACCGCGCAGATGGGATACGGGTCAATATCGCCAACGTGCCATTACTTCTCCTGCACCATGCTATGGCCTTTAGATAGCGTAGACTTCCCTCTTTGACAGAATTTTCAGATGGTCCACAAACAGAGGTCTTTCTGATGGCTTGTATCGGTGGAGATGTCATTTCTTCCGCCGCTGTACGCGTCAAAATAAACGACTGCGTAGACGTATCATAATTCAAGGTAGGAGCCGATGAGACAGCAGCACGTCAACAGCGAACATCTGCAACGGATAACATCACTCAAGACCGTCGAATGCCACGCAGAACTTGCGTCGACAATGGATAGAGCAAAAGCATTAGCTACCGATCCATCGACACAACTTCCTGCTTTAGTCATAGCTTCTTATCAACGAAACGGTCGCGGTCGTCGTGGTGCTGGGTGGTGGCAGCCGTCAGGCAGTCTGGCAATGACCTTTGTGATGAAAATTCCAACAGAGAGAAAAATAGTAGGAGGTATTCTCCCGGTTTGGTCACTTGCGTGTGGTCTTGCCGTAGTGGAGTCTCTGCAACAACTCAATCCAGAGTTAAAACCTCTTGTGCGCTGGCCAAACGACATTGAAATGAAAGGTAGGAAACTTGCAGGTTTGCTTGTAGAAGCCACGACAACACAAAAATTACTTATTGGTATTGGAATCAATTCAGACGGTTCAAAAGATGATGCACCTCTGGCCCTCCGGGATCGACTGATTACGATACCTGATGTCTTAGGAACATCTATCTCACACAATGATCTTCTTGGAATCCTTATTCCACGCATTGAAAAAAATGTATGTGATGCAACGAGTCCCTCTACATGCCAATCTATTCTTGAAAGATATAAAGCACACTGCAGTTTGACTGACACGTCCATAAAACTTTTTGACGTTTTGTGTATAGATTTGAAAAATGAACTCGAAAACCAGGTGGCTCACCAGAAAACTACCCTCGTGGGTTTCTGTAAAGGTATTGATGAAGTAGGTCGTCTCCTTATTGAGACACCACATGAGACACTAGCGGTACTTGCAGGCAGTCTGACAGATCCTCTATCAATCTGGAGAAGTGACGATTCCACCCTTTGTTAAACCATGTCGTTCACCTTTTTTGAGCATGATTTTTCTGTGCAACGAGACAGATTTCTTGACCACCTGTTGAAAGTTGCTGAACTTGGGTCTGGTATCCCCATGAGGCAAACGAAGTACACCATTGGCCAATTTTTTCAGCAATTGATACATCAGAAAGTTTAAGTGTCGCAATGATTCCTCGTGGCCGAAGTGAGGGTGATACAAGAATTCGCTCAAGAGCGGCCATCGTGCTAGCGGGGTCAATATTCATATCGGTTAAAATCCAGTCGAAACCATGAAAGGTCCTGATTCTTACGTCCCGAGCGCGTTTTTTCCAATGTGTGAAACGCGCATGTTCGGCAATCTGAGAATCTATTGCAGCTGGATCAACGCCAACGACTTCGAGATCGGCTTCTAAAAGACGTTGGCAGGCTCCCCCAGGCGCAGCTCCAAGTTCACAGACCCGCTCACCTGGTTCAAAATTGATTCCGAAACGGGCAATCGCTTCATCAAGCTTAAGCCATGCCCGAGAAATTTTCTGAGCTGGAATTTGATGCGTGTAATAACCCCCAGGCCATTGTCCGGCTCGAGATTCGTTATTGTGTACCCCAATCCACCATCGATCCTCGGAATCAATAACGCAGTCTAGGATAAGGTGCGTGGTGGATAGAAAAAGATTCTCATTGAGACTGACAAAAGATTCCGTGAGTTTACGGTGGATGGATTCAGTATCAACTTTCAGACGAGGATCACGTTTCCACACATGAACGGCCTGAAAGTGTATTGACGTGAGTAAGTGGTGGGTAGCAGCAACTCGTTCTTCTATTGTCTGGCCAGTGACTTGTCCGAGTGAACGAATACCAATTCGAGCAAAAACGAGGTTGTCTAGAACATCAGCTGGAATTTCAAAGTCGTTCCACTGTGAGTCTTTCAGAGTCTGTGGAGGTACTCGAAACGTTACGAGACCTTTTCGCCAGTATGATTTTTGAAATGACGGGAAAGCGATCTTTTGCCGAATTTCTAGAGCAGGTTCACTACCATGCCGGCATCCGATAAGGAGAAACTCACCTTGTTGGATATCGGCTGCAGTGTCGCCTTTTGGTATCTCGACATTCATGAATATGTATCAAACTGAAATGACCAGAAAATTTATCGATCAATAAAATGAGGCCGGCCCGGGCGCCCAAGAGCCCGGGCCGGCCTTTCTCGTCAGAACAATGGCATGTTCGCCATCGCTGTTCACCGAGCCCGAATAAAATATTCGTACATTAGGAACATTCGATGGAAACCGCCTTTAAGTCACGTCAAAGACGAATTAGGCGTGGCCCTTTTTCTTGGCAGCCTTCTTCTTCTTCGCAACTTTCTTCTTGGCTACTTTTTTCTTAGCAACCTTTTTCTTAGCAACCTTTTTCTTAGCAACCTTTTTCTTGGCTACCTTTTTCTTAGCAACCTTTTTCTTGGCTACCTTTTTCTTGGCGACCTTCTTCTTTGCAGCCTTCTTCTTGGCCATTGAATGGCTCCTTGCCAGTAGCACCCCATAAAATGAACCGACTGCTTCCTTGGGGTGCTGAATCTTGGAAGGAGTCGACGTTAGCATGCTGCCATGATGTGCAAGCACATACATCACATGCATGAAGTACAAGTTTTCAGTAATTTTGTGTTCTACTGTCAAGAGAAATCACAAAAAAATTTTTAAAAAATCGTAAATTTTTTATCTAAAAAACCGAATTGCCATCTTGTGAATGCCTTTGAGGGATTGCATCATCAGACATTTTTGAGATGCGTAGAGAGCACGTTTCGTATGCACAAAGATGCTTTTTTACGGCAGAAAGTCCATTTTAAGGTTCAATCGAACTTTTTTTTACCCAGTCGTGAAGCATGTTCATCTGTGCTGAAAAACCCTGCTCGGTACAACTCAGTGGACTTTTGAAAAAACTTGCCAACCAAGGCAGAGAACCGGCCTCGCCAGCCAGTCGGGCGCGATCCACTAACCGAACGAGATCAATCACTAGGGGCGCTGCCAGAATAGAA
>JABHNP010000408.1 GCA_018694455.1 Planctomycetaceae bacterium
AGTCGGGAAGCAATTATGATCTCAGCTTCTTCACGAATAATTGCAGCAAGTTCTGGGTCGTGCTGAATAGTATCGCGAAGGTCTTTTTTATCATCAGGAAAATGTGGTTGAGGAGGGAGGACAAACTCGGGATCAATCGTATCTTGGTAGGTAGCGGCGGGAGCCATTGCTGCCGTGGGCTGTTCCCACGATATATAGAAATACAGCAGTAGCAGAGGTAGCGTCAGTGCACGCAGGTACCGTAAACGCGTGTGCACTGGGCAGACGTTCGCTCTCCGAACAGGTTTTCGGTTTTCAGAATGACGCATGAACTGGAAAAATGAGGAGGGAGTATAAATTCCCCTGTGCTTCTGTATGGGAGATCGACACAAGATGTACCGATTCTGAGGGTTTTCCGGATTCTTGAGTCAAAGGGGGGGGCTGGGTGAAATGCGTTGATTATACCCGCGTTCTTTCCCTCAAAAAGAGGTCGCACGCTGGCTGTTGCAGATGGTTTAAAGACAACTCCCCGAACTTGTCTCCAGAACCCTACGTAAAGAGTCAGGGGAGGGGGGCATGAGTTCCGTTCGTGAAAAGCGAAAAAATCGATTGGGATTTTCTGTGGTTGAACTTTTGATCACCACTGCTGTCATCGCGATTCTTGTTGGCCTTATGCTGCCGACTATTCAACGAATGCGTGAAGCAGGAAGGCGTCTTTCGTGCCAGAATAATCTGAAGCAGATTGGTATAGCGACGGCTCAATTTGCTTCAGCACATCGGGAGCGACTGCCGCCTGGTCGTATACAGAGGGAAAATTTTAAAACCATTTCATGGAGCAGTTTTTTTCTTGAGTTTATGGATCATGTTGGTCGCCAGGCTACATGGGCACCAGTTCGAGATCCAAATCTTGTAACAGATGACTATCGTTTGTTTTTGAATGCAGATTTTCGTTCCCCCGTGAATCAGAAGGCAACGACAACGAAGATAAGTCAATATCTTTGCCCAAGTGTTTCTCGAGAAGAGTCATCTCGTCGTAACGATGTAATCACTGAGTTAGGCGAGTTTTATAAAATGGCATGTATTGACTACTCAGGAAACGCGGGCGTGAACCCAAACGAAACGCACTACCGCGATCACCGAGGGCATTCGTATCCTGCTAACACGGGGGTGTTATTACTTCGTGAGGTCGGCAGTGTGAATGAGGGCGTTACCTATCGGTCAATCACGGATGGTCTTTCGCAGACAGTTCTTGTTTTCGAATGGTCCGGCGTTGGTTTAGGTGGTGGACGGGCCAGAGGCGTTTGGGCATCAGGGCTTAATTGTAATTATGTTGGTCATGCACATCGCAATGTTTCACTGATCAATCCACTGCCGACAAAAGTCTGGGATGCCGGGCCTAATGTGCCTATGTTTTCGGACCATCCTGGTGGAATAAACGTTTTATTGTGTGATGGTTCTGTACGTTATTTAAATGCCAGTACAGAAAACCATGTGGTCTTGGCATTGCTGACGCGTGCATCAGGGGAAGTGGTGCAACGTGGCTCGTAACGAAGAAACAAGTGTGATGTTATTCTGCTTCGAAAGGTTCCTCGCTTTTCTTTAGACATGCACCACCAAATTAAGCGAGATGCGCTGCGGCAAATGAAGCTAAGGTGCGCATGCCCGTAAGTAATTATCATCCCGGTGGAGCAGTTATGGATCATGTCGATGGCTCAGTAAAATCTTATAACGATAATATCGATGCCGGCAATCCAACACTGAAGTCAACGGGTAGTGTTAACTACAGTGGTCCGAGCAAGCGAGGTGTCTTGGGAGCACGTGGTTCGATTAATAGCGGTGAAGTCAATTCATCAAATTGAATACAAGACGTTGTGGGAACACTCTTCTCACCAAAGGCTATTTCGCTGCGTAGAAATCAGGGTTGTCCCCGCTTCTTTTCAGAGTCAATGGTTGCCGCAAGACAGGAAGCAGTTGGAGGGCCGAAGGCCTTAATCTATCCACATACAAGTCACGATTGCTGGATTGAAACATACGGGAACCTAGAACTCTATGCGTAGATGTTGAAAAAAAGACGCAGAAAAAAGTCTGAGAAATGATACTAGCAGTTGAGGCCAAAAGTCACTCAATCCGCGAAAGCACTGAGCTCATGACATTCTAGAAAACCAAAGAATGGCTACCTTTTTCGACACGTTCAAAAGGTAAAAAAGAGTCATCCGGTGGATCGAATATCCACCTTTCTGATCACCATCAAGAATCCCGCAATTAATTAGCGGGACATAAATTCAACAACTTTGTTGATGTTTACTGGCAGGCTGACATCGGACTTGTCGGGTCGTCTATCAACTGTAAATCTCAGCCGCTCGTTGTCCGAACTGATCCAATCACAAGGTTCACCAGTTTGCGTTGCAATGGCCTGTTGGTACAAATCCACAAGCTTCCCTTTCCTTCTGACATCAACAATGTCTCCAGGCTTGACCTGAAAAGAAGGCTTGTCGACAGGAACACCATTCACAGTGAAATGACCGTGGACAATACCTTGGCGAGCTTGGGGCCGGGTCTTTGTAAAGCCACTTCTGCGAACAACATTGTCGAGTCGCAGTTCACACTCAATAAGAAAGATATCACCAGTGTTACCAGTTTTTCGTGCTGCTTTGGCAAAAAACCTTCTGAGCTGTTTTTCACCAAAACCGTAATAGTATTTGATCTTTTGTTTTTCAATCAGGCCTTCACCGTAGGTAGAAGGCTTGTTGCGTCTTTTTGACCGAACACCGGGTGGATCGGAACGTCGTTCCGATGCTCTTATTGCTCCAGCACTTTCAAAGATCATAGATCCAAGACGACGATTGATGCGAGCTTTAGCCCCGGTGTAATGACCCATCTGTTTTACTTGCCCTTGAATATCTTAAAATGAAGATTCTGTTCGCTACACCCACGGCTGGTTGGATGCATGATTTCAAAATTTACGGGGTTGCTCCGAAAGACTCGGAAATAACCACCTTCCTCCTGAACGCAGGAATTCTAAGTGTACCGCGGTTTCTGGAATATGCGAGTCGGGTGCTTGAAATCGGGCCAAAAGAGCTTAGCACTTCAAAAAACGACCCACCGTGGGCAAGGCTGCAGGAGGCTTATAAAAGATTAGCCTGTTTGGCTGCTTTTGCCGCCTAGCTTACGATTCGTGCGTGGCAGTGAATCACGGGCACATAAAAAACACTCGCGCGTTGCGATTTGGGTCAGCAGGAGGAGACATTCGTCACATTCGAAAAATCTAGGAATTGCAGGTAAACGAGATGAGAGGACACTCTCCATGGAAAAAGGGACGAATGTTCGTGTGTTCGGCAATCTCGACTAGCATCGTTGCAATCGGCGCTGTGATTCAAAGTCTTGGTGGTATAGACAATGTACCGCCTGCCGTGCTGTGGCTCCTTGGGGCAACAGTAGGAGTATCTGGAGTTTTTTTGCTGATAGATACCGCATATCAATCGATTGTGAAGAAGAATGTTCTATGTATTCATTGTGGTGAATCCAGAAAAATACACTCGTTTTGTATTGCCAGAAAGTGTCCGCATTGTGGGAAATAACATGTGACGCATTGGTAGAAGATCACGCGATCCATGGAGTTATTCGGGATGGCATTCGTAGCATGAAATCACTCAGTACCTGTGTAATATGGCTTAACGTGTTACTGTTTGAAGTATCAGCATATTGAATATGCCTGCGGTAATTGTGGTGTTGGTATTCAATAAGTTCTTCATGCCGTGAAAGGATTCAAGGGAAATGACACCGAGAGAAACACATGCTCGGAAAAGTTATGAGCGAGATGCTCTTGATGAGAACGGAATTGCGAGTGATCCATTTCATCAGTTCACAACATGGTACGACGAGGCAGTGGCTGCAGGTTTGCCTGAGCCTGAGGCGATGACTCTTTCAACGGCAACCTTAGAGGGTCGGCCTTCTGCTCGGATTGTTCTGCTTCGGGGGTATGACGAGCGTGGCTTCTGTTTTTTTAGTAATTACGCCAGCCAAAAAGGACGGGAGTTAGCTGCCAATCCGTATGCCGCCGTGACGTTTCACTGGGTCGAGTTGGAGCGGCAGGTTCGGATTGCGGGTCGAGTGGAAAAAGTAAGTGCAGCGGAAAGCGATGCTTATTTTAAAAGCCGTCCCGCTCAGTCACGGATCGGTGCCTGGAGTTCACCACAGAGTGAGGTGATTGCAAGTCGAGACACACTGGAGCAGCTCGTGAAGGAGTATCAAGAAAAGTACTCTGACGAGGCGGCGATCCCTCGGCCTGAACACTGGGGTGGGTACCGGGTTCTCCCCGAACGGATTGAGTTCTGGCAGGGACGTCCGAGCAGGTTGCATGACAGGCTGAGGTTCAGCCGTATTGAGCAGGAGTCGTGGACATTGGAACGGTTGGCCCCGTGAGGGTTGCGTCAGCAGATTTGGAATCACAATGACCTGTTGTGTGCCGTGTGGCCTGTCAACCGTTAACAACTTGTCACCGGCAAGACTTCATTTGTGAAGTGTCATGTAGTGTTGCGACTGATTCATTAGTCGCGTTGAGTATCAGCAATGTTTAACAAGTTGATTAAACGTCATGAAATATAAGTGTTCAATGAAAAAGGGTATGGGCGAAGAGGTCCTAGTCAAGTGCTGGAAAACAAGTGTGTTCTGGACTGTAACTCTTTTTATGACTCTTGTGCCGGATGCTACTTTTTGAGGCAGACGAATTTGCTTTTGTTTCCTCTGGTTGTCTCGTACTTCTTGAGTTGATTTCGAGAGAACAATCCTACATCGCGATGGCATTTGGACGCGGACTGATCACTGAAATTGCACCCTTTCAGCAAACGTTTTCATTACTTGACCCTGTGGTAAACAGAATTGGATTTAACGGGTCGTTCATAACCTCTCCAACCGCAGTGGACGGTGTCCATTTTTCATGATCAAGCGCTTGATTCGGATTCGTCGGTTCTGCGAGTTTCATGTTACAGTCCATATAAATCACGGTGTGAACCTTTCGTGGACGAGCCGTACTATTCGGCCCTGCTCGATGTAAGGTCCACCCAAGATGAAACGACACATCACCCACCTCGTACGGCTCGATCACTTCAACAACTCCCTGATCTTTTATTTCTTTGTGGATCAGTGCCTCAGAACTATCCGAAATAGGAAGATCTCTTCCTATCCGTTTGCGATGACTTCCCCGCCCAAAACAAAGAGGGCCCTGTTCCAGGGGTACCGCGTGCAGCGGGATCCACGCGGTGACAGACAAGCTACTTTTCATTGGCCAATATTGTTGGTCGGCGTGCCAGGGCGTAAAACCACCAGACGGCTCCTTATAAAGTGCCTGGTCGTGCCACAGCCGAACACCGCTTGAGCCGAGCAAGTCGGTTGCTATTCCAGCGAGCCGTTTTGAAAATGTGAGCCGTCGGGCGTTCTCACTTTTCTTCCACAGGTTTCCCACCTGAATAAATGCCTTCGAATAGGTGTCACGTTCCTCCATCGGCATGCCATCTAAATGGTTATGCGCGAATGTGAGTCGGGAAATCTCTGGTTCAAAGTGCTGGAGCGTTGCTGCATCAAAGACATTTGGTAGTTTTAAGAATCCCTCTTCTCGAAACTGAACCACTTGGTCTGATGTTAGGTCATATGCTTGTTCCAAAAGTTGAAGATCAATCATTCCCCGGTCCTGTCTTTGTCGAAGGATTGAGCGTCACATTTCCGCTACCCATGCACGGATGAGGCAATTTGCATACGACGCCTGCAAAGTATCAGGAAATCCTCCTAACTGGATGCCCCACTTTAAAAAATTTATCTTTGAGGGCAATCAATGCAGACGGGATACGCGATGCTTCCTTCACACGGAAAAGATGAACTAGGACTTCGCACCGTCATCAGAGGGGAGGACTCTTTTTTTCTGTAACCCTTTTAACGACTTTTCATTAGGCGTTATGACTACTTAAAGAGTCGCATTAAGTATCAGCAGGAATCGCTGAGTGCATCAAACGCCGGAATACCGGCTTTAATGAAAAAGTGAATGGGCGAAGAGGGATTCGAACCCCCGACCCCCTCGGTGTAAACGAGGTGCTCTAACCAGCTGAGCTATTCGCCCTCTAAGGATTCTTAAGTGTAACCCACAGTTGTGTCTGCGGCAGGCCCATCATGTGAAGCCCGTGATTTTTCGCTTACTTCACGTCACTGCTGGTTTCTGCTGCAAGTTTTGGCGGTATTATCGTACGAACACCAAGTTCCGCGAGTTGTTTTGTATCAACCTGTCCGGGTGCACCTGTCATCAAGTCACTCGCTCGCTGTGTTTTTGGGAAGGCAATCACATCACGAATTGAGTCAAGATGGCCAAAGAGCATGACCCAACGATCAATGCCGAGGGCAATGCCACCGTGTGGCGGTGCACCGCTTGCCAACGCGTCTAGAAGAAAACCAAAGCGTTCTTGTGCATGATCAGGCGAAATGCCGAGGAGTTCAAAAACTTTTTGCTGAGTTGCTCTGTCATGAATTCGAATTGTGCCGCCTCCGGCCTCAGATCCGTTGATAACAAGGTCGTAAGCAACTGCTCGACACTCCGCTGGATTCGACGTCAGTTTTTCGAGGTCGTCAGGATGAGGCGCAGTGAAGGGATGATGCATCGCGGCCCAATTACCAGATTCTTCATCATGGGCAAACATTGGGAAATCAATTACCCATGATACATGCATGGTACCTTCGTCATACATGTTGAGTTTTTTACCAAGGTGTTTCCTTAGCGTGTGAAGTGTTTTGCAGGTCACGTCAAAGCTGTCAGCTGAGATCAGTGCAAGGTCTCCTGGCTTGGC
>JABHNP010000053.1 GCA_018694455.1 Planctomycetaceae bacterium
GCAAGTTTCAATATCTTGGCGTCATGAGTTTGCAGGAACGTCGGTACGACGCTCACGGAGACGTACAGCTTTTCCAACTCGATCTCGCAAGTAGTACAATTTTGCTCGTCGTGTGACGCCAGAACGTTTCACAATGATTTTTGCTATTTTGGGAGAGTGAACTGGAAATTTTCGTTCCACACCCTCACCAGAAACGATTCGGCGGACAGTAAACATTTCGCGACTACCTGAACCATTGCGTGCAATGACAACTCCATTGAAAATCTGAGTTCGCTCTTTATTGCCTTCAAGAATACGGTTGTGAACATCCACTGTATCACCAATTTCAAATGGATCCGCTTCTGTTTTGAGGCTCTTTGACTCGACATGATCAAGGATTTGCTGACTCATTTTAGATCTCCTGGAAATGCTTTGGGCTAATGTACGTTAATTGTCTTGGCAGTAATGTGTTTGTTTTTGTGTTGCATTGACGGCTTGCGTTTTACGCCAATCAGCGATGCGTTGGTGGTCACCTGATAATAAAATATCAGGTACTTGAAGACCACGAAATTCGCGTGGACGCGTATATTGTGGACCTTCAATAAGGCGGTCCGTTCCGGAGAACGAATCATCCACAGCACTGAGTGAATCACCGAGCACACCAGGTATTAGCCTAGCAACAGCGTCGATAATCACCATAGCAGCCACTTCACCACCCGAAAGGACATAGTTTCCGACTGAAATGAGCTCCGGCTTGAGGGTGTCACAAATGCGTTGATCAAAGCCCTCATACCGCCCACAGAGCAAAATAATACGCCGTCGCGTAGCAAATTCTTCAACAATCTGTTGAGTGAGTGGTTGGCCAGACGGCGTGAGCATTGCAATGCTCGTCAAGTGATCAGACGTTTCAGAGCAATCTTTTTCATTGAAAAGCGACTCAACGCACTCAACTACTGGACCAGGCATAAGCAGCATGCCGGGGCCCCCTCCATAGGGACGATCATCAACCTGCCGATGAGTACCAATTGCAAAATCTCGAATATTGCTAAGGCGGATGTCAAGCAACCCAGCCTTCTGCGCAGTACCTAAGAGGCTTCCGTCCAGAAAGCTCTGAAACATTTCAGGGAATAGCGTGACGACATCGATCCGCATAGTACGTTCCGCATATACCTCACTCTGTGGACTCTTCAGTTTTTTCTTTACTATCTGAAGATGTAGTGTCCGCCAGTGCTTCCGCTGCCACGGGCTCACTAGCAGGTGACTCTGGAGAATCAGCATTCACTGTATTTTCTGTCACCGTATCAGTGGATGTTTCACTCGAAGGGGTGTCACTTACAGACTCAGTTGATGGACTAGAGTCTGCTGCTGGCTCTTCTTCTTTTGGAGCTATTACCGGCTCACCCGCCTCGGGTACAATCCGCGGCATCGATAATCGAGACCGAGCATTTTCCATGTCTTTTAGGTGAGTGCCATTGGTTCCAAACTTTTTAATAAGCACACGTACCTTGTCACTTGGTTGTGCTCCAACGCTAAGCCAGTAATCGATTCTCTCTGCCTTGAGCGTACAACGGGCATTGGTATCTGGGACACTAGGATCGTAGCTGCCAAGTTCTTCAATAACTCGACCATCACGGGGAGTCCGTCGGTCGGTTGCACAAATTCTATAGAAAGGACGGTGAGTCCGTCCCATTCGTTTCATACGAATTACCACTGCCACGGTTTCAATGCTCCAAATTCTGAGTTGGTTGGTACTCGATTTCACATACGCTAATCAACGAATGGTGATGTCCGAATGTGAGCAGTCGCAGACGCGACGAGCCTTCTAAGGTACACCACAACGGGTTGTAAAAAAGGTGTAATGGACTTTTTTCGCATTACGGCGTGAATAATGACGGAAATCCAAAAAACCCTGATACGTTCGGAAAATTACCCACGAGTTTCTCGTTTGCGGCGACGAGCCTCTTTTTCCCGCTGTTTTTTGAGTTTTCGCCGTTGTTCTGCCGTTAATCGCTTGCCGGTATCACCTTTCGGTCGCCCAAGTCTGCCTGACGGATCACCCATTGCAGACTGCATTTTCTGTACCTCGCGCATTCGATCCTTCATGCCGAGGCCCGCCATCCCTTTCATCATTGAAGCCATTCCATCGAATTGTTTGACGAGGTCATTCACTTCTTGGGGCTGGACTCCGGCTCCGGCTGCAATCCGTCTCCTGCGTGTTTGGTCGACAACGCGTGAGGGATTCCGTTTCTCTTCGGGCGTCATGGAGTCGATGATGCCAAACAGACGATTAACGTCTTTTTCAAGGTCGGCACCCGCCAACATGTCCTGCATTCCCCCCATGCCGGGAATCATACCAATCACTTTGCCAAGTGGGCCCAGTCGCCGAGTCTGGAGCATCATCTTTTTGAAATCTTCAAGTGTAAATTCACCGGATTTGAGGCGATCTTCTTGTCGCTGCATCTCATCTTGGTCGAATTTTCGCTGAGCTTCTTCAACAAGACTTACGACGTCACCCATGCCAAGGATTCGACCGGCCAGTCGGTCAGGGTGAAACTCTTCAAGGGCATCAACTCCCTCGCCTGTACCCATAAACTTTATCGGCACGCCCGTGACACTTTTTACTGAGAGCGCGGCGCCACCCCGTGCGTCACCATCAAGCTTGGTCATGATGACGCCATCAATTTCCAATGCCTCATTAAAAGCTTTGGCGCTTGAAACCGCATCTTGTCCGGTCATTGCGTCCACAACTAAAAACACTTGATCTGGTGAAACTGTTCGGTCGATTCGTGATAACTCGGCCATCAACTCCTCATCAATAGAAAGTCGGCCAGCGGTGTCAAGAATAACGACATCGGTACCGTCTTTTTTTGCTTTTTTTACACCAGCGTTACAAACGGCAACAGGATCAGACAAGTCCTGAGGTGTGTGTACTGGTATGCCGAGTTGATCGCCGAGTACTGAAAGTTGCTCAATGGCTGCAGGTCGCTGCAGGTCAGCTGCAACAAGCATTACGCCTCGTCCTTGTTCTTTTAAGCGACGAGCAAGTTTGCCACATGTCGTAGTTTTTCCAGATCCCTGAAGACCACACAGCATGAGAATAGTGGTGTCATCTGATCGAAAAGGGATCTCATGGTTGACGGGCCCCATCAGGTTAACTAGTTCACGATGTACTACACCAATGAGTTGTTGGGCTGGATCAAGAGCATCGAGCACCTTGGCACCGATTGCATCCGCAGAGACACGATCAAGAAATTCTTCGACAACGTCGTAGGCGACATCTGCCTCAAGAAGCGCTGTTCGAACGTCACCGAGACCCTCGCGCATATTGGATTCAGTGAGCTTTCCTCTACCACGGAGCGAGTTGATGGCAGAAGTCAGCGAATTGGAGAGATTGTCAAACATGACAATGAGTATAGCTGTGAAGACCGATAAAAATGAATCGGTTCAAAGAAATTGACTCAAAGACAGCTCCACACGACGATGAACCGCTCGTATCAGGAGCGAACACCCATTGTGTCGCAATACCTGACGCGTGGCCGGCAAGAGCGGTACATCGTCGAATGGAGCTGGAAGTCACTTTAATAATGCGTCAGGAAAAAGTCCCAGGGTCACTCATGACAGGTGTTGGGCTCATCGTTGGGACCATGGTACCGCTTTCGATACCACCCTCACAGCATGGCGACGAGTTTCCGCATGGCTCACAACCACGAGGAGCGGCTCCGCAAGGTTCACATGGTGTACTACATGGTGTGTTGCAGCCGTTTTGATAAAGCCCTTTGCTTGTATTCCGAAATTCAAGAAATGAAGGTCTTCGGCAACTGTTCCCACAGCAACTACTACAGCCTGGCAAAATGACCAAGCAGCCAATCGCAGTCAGCAGACATATAAAACGCGTCATGGGGAGTCTCCCGGAGAATCAAATTGAAAGCCACAAGGGCCTCATGTGACTGGTGTGCAACTAAACAGCAGATGCAATGAACCAGCCTCACGAAAGAACCCTACCCCACGCTTTCTTGACGTGACGTTATCTTTTTTTCACCGCACCAATTTTCCATGCTAGTGTTGAGGGTGATCGTTAATGTTTACGAAAACCGCATTGTTTAACAAACTATCTTTTTATCGATGATTAAGCTGGTTTTGAGACATCCTTCGAGTGGATTTTGGTTCAATGCTTCTTAAAAGAATTCAATTACAAAAAACAATCTTACACCGATTATGCAGATTATCCGGCCTCATGGTGGTCTTCGGATGTGTCGCTGGTCTCGCAATTTCTGATACTGCTTGTGCAGCCGTGAGTCAAACATGTGCTGACCCAGAAATCTGGGTTTTTAGCACAAGACATCTGCCAGGGATTTGTAAGGTTCCAACAGTGGTGAACCCATCCGTACAGCGGTATGAGCCAACATCCTGTAGATGGTTGTCCGATGATCTTGGAACTTTGTTGGGAGGGAAAGGACCCCTGATTATTTTCTTACACGGGAATCGTTATGACCCGTATTCGGCAAAAAAGCAGGGAATTCAACTTTCGAGACGCTGTAACGCCCTTGCCTCTCAGAGTGTAGACACACAGTTCATGATTTATTCTTGGCCAAGTCAGCAAGATGGATGTCTGCTGAAAGACGGTCGCTCGAAGTATCGTCGATGTTTTACGGAAGGTCATTATTTAGCCTGGTTACTCGGTCAAATATCACCAGAACGTCCTGTAGTATTTATTGGTTATAGCTTTGGCGCACTTATCACATTGGAGGCACTTGAGGATCGTGTTGCAGCAGAAAATGCAGGCTATCCAGTGAGTCCATGGCAGCATCGCCCAGGAGATACAAGACTTATTTTCGTAGCACCAGCAGTGCGTTGTGACGCATTTTCCCCGTGCGGGAAATATCGCAAAACTCTTGCGTGTGTAGATCGTGTGTCACTCACAATAAATTCTCGAGATGATGCTCTGCGATTTTTCCATCTGCTTGATACGCGTACAAAAGTTGATGCACTTGGCTGCACAGGTATGCCTCGAAGATGGATGCCCTCTGAGATCAGATATTCAGCCATAGATGCACGGAACATTATTGGTCGGGAGCATGGCCTAACGCTTTATCTTCGATCGAATACGCTCATGCAGCGAATCTGCGGAGAAGCATACGGTGGGCTTGAGAATCTGTCTCATGAAACTGTTTTAAAAAAGAATCAAGAACATCAAGACGTTAAATGAGTTTGATCAACTCTTTTTTGGTGAGCACATATCATATTTTGTATGAGTTCAGGAATCTGAACAGCAGCTGTCCAACCAAGATTTTCAGTTGTTTCGTGTACCGATGCAGGCGGATGACAGCCATCATTCGATCGCACAAACTGTTTGTCATAAAAAACATAGTCTTGCCAGGAGAGACCAACTGCTTCAAAAGTTTTGGAAACAAATGTATGCAGCGGTGTTCGTGTTCCTGTAGCAAGTAAAAAGTCCTCAGGCTGTTCTCGGGCCAGCATTTTATTCATGGCAACAACATATTCAGGTGCCCATCCCCAATCTCGTTCGATTGAGAGATTACCAAGGTGAAGATCTTTTTGTTGACCACATGCAATAGAGCAAGCTCCGGCAATAATTTTCTGTGTGACAAAATGTTTTGGGCGGAGAGGACTTTCGTGATTAAAAAGAACACCGGTGCATGCAAATAATCCATGCCGATCACGAAAGTCTCGAACGGTCCGAAAAGCCAATTCTTTTGCGACAGCATACGGGTTTGACGGATTACATCGAGACGTACAGGTAACGGGTTGTTGATGTGAACTACCAAACATTTCACAACTTCCAGCAACAAAGAGTCGTGAGGGCGTTGTCGCTTTCTGCAAGGCTTCGAGCAGTCGCTGAGTTGATCCCGCAATACTTTCAAACGTCTCTTTTTCCAGACCAAAAGAGAGCCGAGGGGAAGACTGTCCGGCCAAATGGAAAATCATTGCTGGCTTATAGTCATCAATAAGCTTTTCGATCTGTTCGACATTATCAAGACATGATGACTCAAGCGTTATCTTGTTACAGATTCCTAGTTGTTTCAGTCCCCAGAGCCGATTTGCAGAAATTTGACGAGTTGTACCAACAATTTTGTAGCCATGTTTTATAAGGTGGGCGGCAAGGTAGCACCCATCCTGGCCCGTGACGCCCGTGATCATGGCAGTGGGAGGACTTTGAGGCTCGCTTTGCATGATGGAACAATACGTAAGGGTGATGACTACCAAAAACGAAAAGAAAATTTTACTTACAACAAAGGTACCTTAAAAGCCGTTTTCGTTGAGACCGAATGTGCTGAAAGTTATTTTTTTTCGAAAAACCAGTGGGATGTAGCTTCTAGTCCTTCGTCTAGCGAATGCGTGGGCTTCCAGCCCAAGACATTGCTGGCAAGGCTTGCATCGAGGAGATTCGAACGTAGATCTCCAACCCGTTCAGGACCATGTTCTGGGCCGGGCAGAATTTTTCTTTCACCAGCACATTCACGAAGCAATCCTATGTGTGTTCGCAATTTTTCTTCGAGTTCATTGACGTCCGTGCCGATTCCCGTACCAATATTAAGACTTACTACTTTTTCTGAAGCAAAGCTTGCCTTACTTAATTCAATTGCCGCAAGGTTTGCTGCCGCCACGTCGGGACCATAAACATAATCACGAACATACTTTCCATCACCATTGATATGGGCAGCATGACCATTGAGAAACTGTTTGCAGAAAATTGCAACAACTCCGGCCTCACCGTGGGGGTTTTGCCGAGGTCCGAAGACATTTGAATACCGAAGGGCGACTGATGTCAGCCCGTGCTCTCGGGCAAAAAAATTTAGGTATTTTTCACCAGCCCACTTGGTAATACCATAGGGACTTAGCGGGTTGGCTGGTGCGGTTTCCAGAGCAGGCTCTGTAACGTCGCCGTACAGAACACCACCGGACGATGCGAAGACCATCCGCTTACAATCAGTAGCGACGGCAGCGTCGAGCACAGAAAGCAGTCCAAGGCAATTGATGTCTGCATCCAATAGAGGTTCGCGAACAGATCGGCTAACTGATAGCTGGGCTGCTTGGTGGCAGACGGCATCAGGTTGAAATGTTTTAAAAATTTCAGCGACAGCAAGTACATCGCGAATATCAATGCGATGTACTGTAATGTCACGAGGAATATTCTCAGACGATCCAGTTGAAAGGTTATCAATAATCTCAATGTCATGACCAGCACGAAGGCAGGCGTCGACAATATGGCTACCAATAAAACCGGCACCACCAGTGACAATTATTTTCATGATGCATTGTGAAAGTTGGTTAAATATTCAAGAAAATAACAACATAAGTCACTAGTCGATCTCTTCTTCTCGTCCTTCAGACACAGCAATAGGTTGTTATATCTTGCAGGCGTACCGGGCCGACCTGGAATGAAGCATTTTTCTTCACGCGGCTTGGATGCTTGGATGCTGAGCATTTTGCATGTGAAGTTGCTGTTGCGCAAGCCCAAGATCTTTCTTGACCATCATCTCAACAAGTTGATCGAAACTTGTTTGAGGTTTCCATCCGAGTTGCTTGTGTGCTTTTGTTGAATCACCAAGCAGTAATTCAACCTCGGCTGGGCGGTAAAAGCGAGGGTCAATCTCGACATACTTTTCGTAGTCAAGGCCGAGTTGACCAAAAGTTTTTTCGCAGAAGTCACGAACAGAGTACAGCTCATTCGTTGCAACAACATAATCATCAGGAGTTTCTTGTTGAAGCATAAGCCACATTGCTTCAACGTAGTCACCCGCAAAGCCCCAATCGCGCTTTGCATCAAGATTGCCTAGGAAGAGCTTTTCTTGAAGACCTAATTTGATACGAGTTGCAGCACGGGTTATTTTTCGTGTCACAAAAGTTTCACCACGACGGGGACTTTCGTGATTAAAAAGAATGCCGCACGAAGCGTGCAAATCATAGCTCTCACGATAATTTATAGTGATCCAGTGGCTATAAACTTTTGCAACGCCATAAGGACTTCGTGGGTAAAAAGGCGTAGTCTCTTTTTGCGGTGTTTCAACTACTTTTCCAAACATTTCAGAACTGGAAGCTTGATAAAAACGAATTTGGCGACCGGTATCATCTTGTACGTCACGAATAGCCTCGAGCAGTCGTAACGTACCAACAGCAGTAACATCTGCGGTATATGTGGGCTGGTCGAAACTGACACGCACATGGCTCTGGGCAGCTAAGTTGTAGACCTCGTGCGGCTCAATTTCCCTAAGGAGTCGCATTAGTCCATTGCCATCCGCAAGATCGCCGTAATGGAGTTGTAATTTTGGTTCGTCACCATGAATAAGATGTTCGATTCTCTCTGTCCCGAACGTACTTGATCGTCTTCGAAGACCATGCACTTCATAGCCTTTTGATATCAGAAGTTCTGCCAGATACGATCCATCTTGACCGGTAATGCCAGTAATAAGTGCTCGACGCGACATAATTAAAAGTATTTCAAAAAGAGAAAAATATGTATTGAACGGCACTCTCTAAATTGTGCTGTTCGTTGCATATGAAAGAGTAGCAATGTATCGAAGTCGGCGAAATATTACTTTTATGCTTAATCACAGCCTGTTTTTTCTTTAGGAAGGTATGAGGCATAGGTAAATTTCATTCAGATACGTTTGAGTACGGTTCTGTAGACCTCAGCGTATTGCTGTGCAGTGGCCTGCCAAGAAAAGCTTTCCGCATGCTTAAGGCTTTTGATCGCAAGGGAAGGATTATTTCGAAAAGCCTTTGCAGCATCCAGTACAGCTTTGGACATCTCTGTTGCTTGATACGAAGGAAAAAAGAAACCACTGTCGCCAGC
>JABHNP010000098.1 GCA_018694455.1 Planctomycetaceae bacterium
CGCAATAACGTCATACCTCACAGCAGTAGTAATACAATTAATCTGGACATAATCGAAGCTACGGAGTATAGCCACCGGCGATGGGAATTCACAAGTAGGCACACGAATTTCCGGCTATCGAGCGCATTCCAAGCAGTCAAACGGCACGATTAGACTCTGCTCGTCATCCCTCAGTTGTCGTGACCGCACCAGTCACCTCTTTTTCTTCACCAGCTTGAGGGGCGGCCGTGAGCACCAGTGGTCCACCATCGGTAATTGCTATGGTGTGCTCAAAATGGGCACTATACTTGCCGTCATTCGTTGACTGTGTCCAAAAATCTGGCAATACACGAACTTTTTTTGTCCCCATATTCACCATGGGTTCGACCGCAATAACGAGGCCTGGCTCTAATTCAAAGTCATGCTTGCGACGGAATGAGGGCGAACAGAAATTTGGCACCTGAGGATCCTCATGCATGTTCTTGCCAATACCATGCCCAACGAAGTTCTCAACAACGGAGAAGCCATAGTCCCGAACAAAGGTAGCCATCTCTGATGCAACATCTCCCCAACGGTTCCTCGACCCCATGAGCTTAATTGCTAGTTGCAGCACACCCGAGGTGCAGTCCAAAAGCTTCTGAACATCATCCGTCACTTGACCGACGGCATGTGTATAAGCGCAATCACCACACCACCCTTTGAGCTTGCAGCCAGTGTCAATGCTGATGACATCACCTTCCTGCAGTTTCCGTGAGCCCGGAATACCGTGAACGACTTCGTCATTCACGGAGATGCAGCAAACTGCGGGGAAAGGCACTGGACCAGGCACACCCTTGAAGAGCGGGACTACATTTTTTTCACGAAAAAAATCTTCCACTGCCTGGTCGATTTCACCAGTCGTAGTTCCCGGATGAACAAGACGTTTTGCTATTTGATGGGCCTCCCAAACAACAAGACCTGCATTTCGCATAGCCTCGATTTCTCGACTCGATTTTAGCTTTAGCATGTCAACTCTCCCTCTTCACAACCACCTAGAGACAAATAAACAATAAATCTGCCAGCATTCTTTCTCACGATACATCCACTACACTTTTATTCATCACATTACGCGCGAACCCGTTCTAGCGTTTTGCGCGTCTAAATGCACGGATCGCTTGCCGAACTCGGTCAAAGATATCATCCGCCGAACCCAACCCGTCCACATGTTCCAGTTTCCCCTTCAATTCATAATATTCCAGCAGTGGTGCAGTTTGTCTTTTAAAACTTTCGATTCGCTGAGCAAAAACTTCGGGACTATCATCCTCACGCTTTCTGGCAAGCATACGACGAACAAGTTCTTCTTGTGGCACTGATAGCTCAATGACGCCATCTACGCTCATTGCCTGCCGCTCAAGGAGATCATCGAGCATTTCTGCTTGATTTATGGTTCGCGGAAATCCGTCGAGGAGACAGCCTTTCCGACAGTCCTGGTCTTTTAGACGCCGCGTCACTAAGCCAAGGACGAGTTGATCGGGAACAAGCTGGCCGTTCTCCATAAACGAGGAGGCTTCTTTGCCCTCCGCCGTTTTTTTCTTAATTGCATCCCGCAACATTTCCCCGGTCGAAAGGTGCGGCACTTGAAGAAAATTAACGAGTCGCTGGCATTGCGTCCCTTTTCCTGCTCCCGGTGGTCCAATCAGGATTATCCGCATAGGACTAAACGACCAAGGAATGAAACTTAGAGAGGCATGAAGCCCACGTCAAAAGGCTCAAAGAAAAAAGGCCAACATCAGGAAACCACAGACAATAAAAGCGATGAGGCTACGACTTCTCTAGCAAGCCACTGTAATTCCGCATCACAAGATGACTATCGATCTTCTGAACCAAGTCAAATGCCACGCTCACCGCAATCAATAAGCCCGTCCCTCCATAGAAACTTGCAATCTGAGCAGGGATACCAAGTGCTCCACTCACAATGGTTGGAATTACCGCAACAAGAGCCAAAAAACCTGCTCCGACATATGTAATTCGTTCCATCACTCGCTCTAAGTAATCAGCTGTTCTCTTCCCTGGTCGATAGCCAGGAATAAAGGATCCGAAGTTTTTCAGGTTGTCAGCCATCTCTTTGGGATTGAATGTGATTGCTGTCCAGAAGTAACAGAAAAAGTAAATAAGTGCTATGTAGCAAATATTATAGAGATACGATTGACCTCGCGTAAATGAGTCATGAAGCGCGGCCAACACTGTATTCCCAGGATAAGCACTGCTTAGATACTGAAAGAACATCTGCGGAAACAACAGCAGAGAACTCGCGAAAATAATGGGCATAACCCCGGCTTGATTCACACGAAGCGGAAGATATTGGCGTGTACCGCCATACACCCTTCTTCCTCGGACGTGCTTTGCACTCTGAGTCGGGATCCTCCTCTGCCCTTGGGTCATAAAAACTACTCCAGCAACGACACCAACAAAGAGGGCAGCTAAGACGAGTATCGTCTCGATACCTAATTTTCCACCGCCTCCGCCAAGCTCCCAACTTGTGTCACCTGCAAGCGATACCAATGCGCTAGGCATAGCAGCAAGAATTCCCGCCATGATCAACAGGCTTATTCCATTACCGATACCGAATTCGTCTATCTGCTCACCAAGCCACATCAGAAAAACAGTGCCAGCAGTCATAGTTAATACTGCAACCAACTGCCAAGAGAACGGCAAACTACCTTCTACAAGAAAACTCGGCTGTATGAGCGAGGCTTCACCGATACGAGTGTTCGACAGGAAAGCAACGTACGCCCAGCTTTGCAGAATACAGATACCGACCGTCGCGTACCTTGTGTACTCATTAATTTTCTTTCGCCCTGCCTCGCCTTCCTTCTGAAGTTTTTCCAACGGAGGCCACACTGTCCCTAATAACTGAAAAATAATTGACGCCGAAATGTATGGCATGATGCCAAGGCCAAAGATTGTCGCCTGAGATAGTTGGCTCGCCGAAAAAACTGCTACCGTCTTCAGAAGATCACTAATGCCTCCAGATTCTTCTGCGAAAGCACGCATCGCAGCAGGATCAACAATCGGCAGGGGAACTTGCCAACCCACACGATAAATCGCAAGAAGCCCAAGAGTCAGTAAGATCTTTTGGCGCAGCTCTGGAATCGTAAAAATGATTCTTATCTTTTCGAACACTTCAGCGACTCCCTGTCTTAATTCCGAAAAACTTTGGCTGTTCCGTCAGCATTTCAAATGCACTAAAAAATGGTTTGGCTTTTATGAGCTGATAAGAATCTGAAAACTGCATCTTGATAAGCCCAGCCACATACTGCCTTAGGTCTTTAATCTACCCTGAAACACTCATCTATGGCGACGTTGATTGTTTCGCGTCACGAGCTTTTTTCTGCCCCTTTACAAGAGCTGCCGGGCCAGGGACCTCATTGACACTGCCTCCAGCCGCTATGATCTTCTCTCGTGCTTGTTTGCTAAAACGATGGGCCGAAACCGACAATTTCTTTGACAGATTTCCGTCACCCAGAACTTTTAGCTCATGCCATATACCTTTTGCAACACCTGAAGATCGAAGGAGCTCCGGTGTAATCGTTGCACCCGATTCAAATGCCGTCTCGAGGTCAGCAACGTTGATGCTTTTAACAATTCTGCCGTGACGGTTATTGAATCCGCGTTTAGGAACTCGACGAATAATAGGACTTCGGCCACCCTCAAAAATCGACGGTGCACTCCAGCCAGCAAGTTGGCCCTGCCCTTTGTGCCCTCGGCCCGATGTCTTCCCGTGACCAGATCCGGGACCGCGACCTACCCGAGATCGCTTCCGGTTTTTGTGAACACCCTTATTAATATCATTGAGTCTCATGAGAATACCTGATTAATCAATTCTTTCCGTACGATTCTACCGCATCTAAATTATGAATTTTCTGTGAGAGCAACCCCACGCAGCCGTTCGACTTCTTCAAGGGTTCGCAATTGCTTCAAGCCATCGATGGTAGCTTTTACAAGATTTAGAGGATTCACTGAGCCGTGAGACTTCGTGAGCACATCCTGAATTCCGGCTGATTCGCAGACAGCTCGCACGGCAGCACCAGCAATAATACCTGTACCCGGGCTAGCAGGAAGCAGAATGACTCTCGATGTTCCGCTACACCCCTCAACCCGGTGCGGGATAGTTCCAGATATTACCGGAACTTCCACCAGATTCTTCATTCCATCCTTAATGCCTTTTTCGACAGCGGGAGGTACTTCATTCGCCTTCCCGTAACCACATCCAACTTTTCCTTTCCCATTACCAACAACCACTAGGCCAGCAAAACTAAACCGCCGGCCACCTTTGACAACAGTCGCGCACCGACGAACCTTGACCACTCTTTCAGTGAATTCGCCTCCTGCTCGGGATTCTCTTCCACCTGATGACTTTGCTGCCACGCTAATCTCCTGAAAATATTTCGCTTAAAATTCTAGACCTGCTTCACGTGCAGCCTCGGCCAATGCTGCAACACGTCCATGATACCGACAAGAACCACGATCAAAACAGACTCGTGACACCCCAACTGCTTTTGCACGCTCAGCCACAGCTTTCCCAATGGCAACAGCAGCACTCCGATTCCCACCAAAAGCCACTTCTGACTTGAGTTGCGGCTCAACTGTAGCTGCTGCAACGACCGTTTTGCCTGATACATCATCAATAACTTGAGCATAAATGTGCTTGTGACTTCGACGCACAGACAACCTCGGCCGCTCAGATGTGCCCCGAAGCGGTTTGCGAACACGATGACGACGACGATTTCGTTGTCGCAATATTGATTTCGCATGATCCATTTTAATTTCTCCTCATTAGCACGCCATCAGCAACTGTTGGCA
>JABHNP010000052.1 GCA_018694455.1 Planctomycetaceae bacterium
GACGAGCAGCGACCAGTCGGAGTTAAAGGCATGAAGGAACATATTGCCAGTTATCACCAAGTCAGGCATGCAGGAACACCAAGCTGCTTGTCATCAAAGGAGGGAAGGGTGATATGCGCCAAGATTTAGTCGGATACTTATTTGACAGCTTAGATGAAAAAGAACGTGTAGAAATTGATCTTGCTCGTCAAAACCAAGATGTGTCGAGTGGAATTGAAAAGGATCTCGCAGCTATTCAACGTGCTATTGAGCCATTGAAGTGTGATGATGGATTTATCGATCCACCGGCCGGTTTGGCAGCAAGAACGATTGCGGCAGTGAAGCAATCTTCAGTAAGTAAGGGACCCGCTCTCTCACCAGCATCAGATTCAGGTTCAATAGTTCAACCACGGATTTGGCTCGATCGTACGATTCTTGCAGCGGCGTCGATTGCAGCGATAATACTTCTGGCTCCACTATTGTTTGAAGCCATGGAAGACGCAAGAGCTACAAGGGCTCAGCAAAATCTGCAGAAGGTAGCAGTTGCCCTGCAAGGATATGCTGACGTCCACGGCATGTACCCAACGCCGCCTGACGCTGGTCCACTGTCACGCGCAGGGTTATACGCTCCAACACTCGTATCAGAGCATAGGATTCGACCGGATGATGGTTTGCTCGTGTATCCAGGGTCAGCGCTTAACGAGAAAAACTTTCAGGTGCCATCAAGAGAAGAGATTGAGGCAGCAGTTGGTACAGAGGAATTTGAAAAACTTATTGGGCTCATGGGCGGTGACTACGGATATACGCTTGGCTATCGTGATGAGGCTGGTCATTTAAAACCAATTCGAAATCAGCAGCGGAGCCACCATCCAATAATGGCAGATGCTCCAGACGCAAGCGGTGAGCAAAGTAGTAATCATCCCGACGGAGCGCATCATATCGTGTATGAAGATGGTCGTGTTGAACGAATCTGGGTTACGAACTCAACACTCGATCAATTGCACAAAAATGACCATCTCTATTTGAACAATGATGGAAAGATTGCTGCTGGAAAAGACATGGAAGACGCAGTTATTGGTGATTCACATCATCAGCCCTAGAGCCAGTTGCCCCGTCTTTGTTGGGGCTTTGTATCAATTTTATGGCACATCTAATGTGGCTGAATAGGACCTTTTATTTGCCAGTCAGGCCACGTGCTGCGGTGACAATGGCTTCAGTCGTGATGCCAAAGTGTTGAAATAATTGTTTCGCGGGACCAGACGCACCAAAGCCATTCATGCCAATGAATTTCCCGGTGTTACCGAGCCACTTTTCCCAACCGAATCCTGAGGCGGCTTCACAGCCTACCCGGGCAGAGACGTTAGAGGGTAGGACGTGTTCCCGATACTGTTTGTCCTGCTCGTCAAAGAGTTCCCAGCACGGAAGACTCACAACTCGAGTTGGTATATCGTGTGATTCGAGTATATGAGCTGCATCAAGGCACAGGGGGATTTCACTGCCTGTTCCGATGAGAATACATTCAGGTTTCCCATTATGTGCTTCTTTTAATATGTAGCCTCCCTTGGCTACACCATTCGCTGCACCAAGGTTGTTTCGGTCGAGCGTTGGCAGGTTTTGTCGTGACAGTACCATGACAGCGGGTTGCTTAGGATTCTTAAGTGAACTTCTATAGGCCTCTGCAACCTCGTTTGCATCAGCTGGACGAAAGACATTTAATCCAGGAACAGCACGTGCACTGGCGAGGTGCTCGATCGGTTGATGAGTTGGTCCGTCCTCGCCCAATCCAATTGAATCGTGTGTAAGTACGTAGGTGACCCCAAGTTCCCCTAGGGCAGACAGCCGGAGTGATGGTTTGAGGTAATCAAAGAATACGAAGAATGTTGCGGCATAGGGTCTTAAACCGCATAAAGCCATGCCGTTGCAGGCCGCAGCCATGGCATGCTCTCGGATCCCAAAGTGGAAGTTGCGCCCCTGAAGGTTTTGAGGTCCAAAATCACCGGCATCAGGAATAAGAGTCATCGTCGATGGCGCAAGGTCAGCTGAGCCCCCTAGAAACCATGGAATGGCACCACTGAGAGATTGAAGGACTTTTCCGGATGAAACACGACTTGCAAGACCCTTTGTATCGGTTGGGAATACAGGAATTGCATCCTCCCATCCGTCCGGTAGCTCTCCACAGAGCATGCATTCGATTTCTTTTGCAACGCCTGGTTCAGCAGAGGCTAATGATTGGTAGGCCTCTCTCCATGAAGCAGTCGCCTTCTCTGCTCGTTCACTGATGGAATTCTGGAAATGCTCGGCAACTTTATTTGGTATGTGAAACGCTTCATCTGTTGGCCAACCATAGGCTTTTTTAGCGCCTTGGATTTCTTCCTGACCGAGTGGAGCGCCGTGAGATGAATGAGATCCGGCTTTTGAGGGAGCACCAAAGCCAATAATACTTTTGACAACTATGAGAGTAGGTTTCTTATCTTCGTCTTTGAAGGACTGTAGCGCACGACTCAGTGAAGCTGCATCATTTGCATCCTCTACGTATTCAATTCGCCAGCCGAATCCCTCGAAACGACGCCCGACATCTTCACTAAACGCAAGATTGGTCTCACCTTCGATAGTTATCTTATTGTCATCATAAATCCAACAGAGGTTTGATAGTTCGAGGTGGCCTGCCAGCGATGCAGCTTCACTGGCAACCCCCTCCATTAAATCACCATCGCTACATACTACATACGTGTCAAAGTCAAAGAGTGTTTTGTCGGAGCGATTATATTTCGCACCAAGCCAACGAGAGGCAATGGCCATGCCTACTGAATTTGCACATCCTTGGCCAAGTGGTCCTGTTGTTGTTTCCACACCCACAGCGAGATGGTGTTCTGGGTGTCCGGCACAAACACTATCAAGTTGGCGAAACTTTTTAATATCATCGATGGTTACTGCTGGAAGTCTGTTAGTTTCGGGATTTGGTAGTCCTTGCTTAATTCCAGCAAGATGAATCAGGCTGTAAAGTAGCATGGAGGCATGGCCGCATGAAAGGACGAATCGGTCGCGGTTTGGCCAACTCGGATCGTCTGGGTCGTAACGTAGAAAATCTTTCCAGACCGTGTATGCAACTGGAGCCAGTGCCATTGGGGTGCCTGGGTGCCCACTTTTTGCAGCCTCAACGGCATCCATCGACAATGTACGAATCGTGTCAATTGCAAGTTGATCAATGTCGGTGAGGGTTGGCGTATCTGAGCTAGGCATGAAGAGACTTTCAAGCGTTAAGAGGTTAAAGGGACTATTAATTACGAAAAAGGTATCAGGCGTAGAGGACCTTCCGATACATAAACGAACTTGAATAATATAAGCGATAATGTTCACTGTGACGACAGATATCGTTTATACGCCTCGCCGAGTTCTTCCGGGCTTTTTTTACATAGTTTCCAGAGTGTTTCATGCTCTGCAGTTCCGCGGTACAGCCGAACAAGGTACTCGACAAATGCATCCCGGTAACGGCCGCGTTCACCATTGATGAAAAAATCAGCCAGCCCAGACAGTTGACTGTATATTTTTGGTAGGTCCGGTTCGTTCTGTAATGTTCTTCTGCCAAGTTTTGCCAGTTTCCGGAGTGGTAAGAAAAAACTATCGTTGAACAGTCGTTCTTTTGCTGCAGGAACACGTCCACTATTGCGTCCCCCGACTATGAATCCAAAATCAGTTTTTTCAATGCTTTCCATGTAGCAGGCAGCAGCTTCCATCGCCCAGATGCCGTGATGAGTGCCAGCGACTGGATTTGTTGGCCAGCATTCTGCAAAAAGCTGATGGGTTGCTTCATGCTCCACGGTTTGCCCATCAGAGTCGGGGCTGTCAAAAAACCATGTCGTTTGTGTGGGTGTCCAATACATTCCAAGGCTTTTCCCGACGTTTGGTTCCAATGACTGCAAGTTGTTGATGTATTCTTCACGATTGGCAAGCAAGATCGCCTTGGATGAACTCACTGGGCGAGGCCGGGCTTGTCCATTAATTCTGGAATTCAATTCAGCTGGTGTCATTACGAAACCACCAAAAACCTGCCGCCATATAAAACGAGTCAATTCGAGACGCTCTGCGAAGTCACCAGCCTTAGCGATCCCGGCTGTCGTCTCGATGCTCCAGTGGTCAGAAACAAAAAGTTCAGTTGCGTTGGTAGATTGTGGGCTTAATATGTTGGGCAACAGAAATGGGCTCTGAGGAGACGGAAGCATGGTACTTTTTCCATTTCTCGTCCATCCGTTTTCAGCGGAGTACTCTTTTCTTTGGGCGAGTTGGCGTGCAGCATTTGGCCAGACCCATTGGTCGTCATCTCTCACGTATCCAAGAGCTCGCCGGCCAAGCTTATGGTCAGGATCTTCACGCACAGCTCGGACGAGTAGGCGAGTAGCTTCATTACTCGATTTAAAATGATGGCGGGTAGAAAGATTTCGCTGTTTTTCAATTTCAGTTTTAGCTCTTTCAAAAAAATGATGAGCCCGCTGTTGCCGAAGAAGCATGAATGCTGACCACAACGGCTTGCTCGACTCCTTAAGCCAGCCAGGCCCGTCAGTATTTTTATCAATACAAGCAATAATCTGTGCATCGACTTGAGTAGCTTCGTCTGGCAATGGCCAATTGCTAATAAAACGTGCTAATTTTTTGTCACCAGAAGCATCAGCCCGTTGCACAAGATCCAGGACACAATCCTTCCATTCGACACCAGTAGGTTTCGCAGCACCAACATGTTGTGCAGACTGTGCATTGCTATTGTCAGCACACAGCCTCTGTTGGCCACAGAAATAACTGATGCTAATGAGACAAGAGGCTAGGAAGACCGTAAGCCACTTAACCTTCATGGTGTTGGTATTAGTCCTCTTTGTCAAAAGCTGCATCGAACTGTCGATTACTTGGAGCAAAATCAATATTTTGAACGAATTCACATGCTTCGGTTGCACCGTGTTCGCGATCCATGCCGCAATCTTCCCACTCGACAGATAAGGGGCCGCTATAGCCGATATCGTTAAGGGCCCGAATAATTTCTTCAAAGTCGACGCCTCCACGGCCTGGGGAACGAAAGTCCCAGCCACGACGTGGGTCTCCAAAATTCAGATGGCTCCCGAGAATGCCACCCTTGCCATTAAGCAGAACAACAGCGTCCTTGATGTGAACATGATAGATGCGGTCAGAGAATGTTCGGATGAATTCAACTGGGTCGACACCTTGCCAGTGGAGATGACTCGGGTCAAAGTTAAACCCAAATTCCTCCCGGTGCTCGACTGCTTCAAGTGCTCTTTGGGCAGTAAGGATATCGAAAGCAATTTCAGTTGGATGTACCTCCAACGCAAAACGCACACCTGATTCAGCGAAAACATCTAAAATGGGATTCCATCGGTCTGCAAAATCTTTAAAACCATCATCAATCATTGATTCAGGAACCGGTGGGAACGAGTATAAGAGATGCCAGATGCTCGAGCCAGTAAATCCATTCACAACAGACACGCCAAGTTTCTTTGCAGCTCTGGCAGTTTGCATCACTTCTTCAGCAGCTCGTTGACTAACACTCTCTGGGTCACCGTCACCCCAAATGTATGGAGGGAGAATTGCTTTATGTCGTTCGTCCACCCGGTCACAAACAGCTTGCCCAACAAGGTGACAGGAAATTGCATGCACCATTAGGTCGTGCTGTTCTAGAAGGTCGCGTTTGGTTGAGCAGTAGCTTTCATCAGCGATTGCTTTATCAACTTCAAAATGATCTCCCCAGCAGGCTAACTCAAGTCCTTGATATCCAAACTCACTGGCTTTTCGGGCAAGATTTTCCAGCGGCATGTCGGCCCATTGGCCTGTGAATAGTGTGACAGGACGGCCCATTTCGGTGAACTCCTTGAAAGCGTGAAAGGAAGGTGTCAGATGAAATGCAGAAAAAGAGTTTTCTTTTTCACCTATTTAAATTCTGGCAGATTTTCTGTGAGTTGAAAACCAGTCAATGTATTGATGGTAAAGAAGCGACGTTTCTATGCACCAAAACAAAGTACACAAACTCGTGCAAGGCACAATCAGCCAGTTTCATCGCCGGATGACGCCACGGAGAAGCAGGCATCCCCAGGCAGCAATTAAGGCATTTCCTCCCCAGACTGCGATAGGTGGTAAATCACCAGCTTTCGCTTGGGAGACACCGGCCATGAAAATAGGATAATAGATAAGAAGTATCGGCAGGAAACAAAGGAAAAAACTGGTTAGGAAATCAGCATTTCGCATTCGGATGGCCATCGGAGCACCCACGAGTACAAAAGCAAGACAGCTAAACCCATTCGCCCAACGTCTCCACGGCTCCATGGCAATACGATTAAGACGATTTTGCAAGTGATCGATTGTTACTTGTTCGCCGGCGGAGTGCTGCGGACTTGAGA
Source organism: Planctomycetaceae bacterium (assembly GCA_018694455.1). GTDB lineage: Bacteria > Planctomycetota > Planctomycetia > Pirellulales > UBA1268 > UBA1268. The sequence continues at coordinate 6,375 of JABHNP010000052.1, forward strand.
GTTCAGCGTGGCCGGTCAGAAATGCCTCAGCAAGCCGACCGGCAATCTGCTGCTCTGCTTGGTGTATTTGCTTTAGGGCATCCTCTTTTGCCTCAGCAAAATCACCCATAGCTATCTGGGACGGACTCTTGGATGAGGGGTTGTTCTTACCAATTGACTCAAGAGGAATAACTCGTTCGATGGTATCTGGGAAGGCGACTTCGACATCACCAACTCGTACAATTCCATTCGTGCAAATAGCAGTAATAGTCCCACTTTTGGCATCAGTCTTTAGTTCAGCTTCCATTGCTGAGAGCGTAACGGGAGGACTTGAATCGTTTGGCTGGAATGACATTGTTGGTCGAATAAGCCGACGTCCTTGGACGCCTTTTACATTAATCGCCAATTTATCTGTACTGTAAGATCGTTGCTGTTGTAATCGGCTGTAGATAATTTCCTCAAGGCTCCGGACAACAACACCTCGAACACCCTCACGTCCCCATGATACAGCGATGTCATTAAGCCAGACGCAGCTAAGGCTAATGGCTACGGCCAAGAGAGCAATTGGATAGATAGTTGCCATTGGGGTAATGCCTGCTGCCTTCAGTGCCGTGATTTCATTGGAGCTAGAAAAACGTCCAAAAACGCTTGCGACCGCGAACAGCATTGTTCCGGGAACGGCGAACCGCATGGCATCAGGTAAGACATACGGAACGAGTGCTATTATCTGAAGTAACCCCAGCCCCTGCTGCTGTGCCTCCTTTGTGAGGCCGATAACAAGCATGAAGAGGGTAAGGGCTGTAAGTGCAACAAGAAAGACTTGCAGCATTTCCGAGAGCACATACCGAGTAATTATTTTCATGGGCCGCAATCCTTCGCTGGCCTAAAGGGTTTGTAACTGAATTCGTCGAGGGAAGCTTTAGGCAGATCCTTTGGGGTCAGATTTCGCCAACTGATTGGAGTTTATGATGTCATGAAACTTCCGAAGCCCATTAAATATAGATTGTGTTGCTAATGAGAAATTGCCTGCCTCCGCAGCACTCTTGGAGTCTTGGATTGACTTAGCGAGTGTATGAGACTCCTCTGTAAGGTTGTTTTCTACAAGTTCACTTTGCGCATGGCGTAGAGACCGAATAATACGGTCAAATAATTTTTGAGAGGGCGTGCTGTCATAGTGGCGGTAGGGCGCCTTTCCGAGAACTGCTCCCCGACCTGGGGTAATCATTTTGATTTTCCTTCTCGGCTTTATCAGAGCGAAACTAAAAAATGAACCGAAAACAGATCCGATCGACAGTCCCATCATGATGATGCTGGCTGCAAGAAATGTCCGTCGGAGAAATTCGTCTGTTTCAACAGATTTATAAGCAGAATAGGATGCCAGGCAAAGAAAGAAGCTTATGGCTGCCATGCCCAGGAAAATCCAAGGACGACGATGACTTGCTCGGTTTCCGCCGTCATCTTCGAGTGGCCAGGGAGTCTCTCTTTTAGAATACTGGGTTACTTCTTGAGGACCGGCTTTGACGAGAATGACGGTAGTATTATCCGGTGCACCTCGTACAAGCGCAAGCCCGACAAGAGCAGTTGTAGCATCTTCTAACGAGAGTCCTGAAGCAAAGAATGCTATTTCTTCGTCACTCAGTGTTCCCGAAAGACCGTCACTACAAAGAACAAATAAATCGCCCTCCTCAACAGGGAATGGGCCCTCAAGATCAAGATCAAGATCGCTGTGGGGGCCCATTGAGCGAGTAATAATATTTTTTGGAACACTTGGAAGATTCGCTCCCTGCTTGATCTCGTTTAGCCCACTTGCTGCGGCAACTTCCCAAGCGAGCGAATGATCTCGTGAAAGTTGCTCAATCTTGTTCTCACGAATTCGATAGATACGACTGTCACCGACATGTCCGAGAACAGCTCCCTGAGGAAGCACCACCATTGCCGAACAGGTCGTTCCCATGCCTTTATAGCCAGGATCATTCTCGCCTTTGGAATGGATTTCTTTATTAGCTTGAGAAAGACTCAGAGAGAGAGCAAGCGGTGGTGAAGATTCTGGCTTGAGGTCACTATAGATCTTAGGAATACGTGTTACTGCAATACGACTCGCTTCTTCACCACCTGCATGGGCACCCATGCCATCGGCAATAATAAACAGCCACCCATGCTTTTTGAATGCGGTCGAGGATTCGGCAGGTACGGCTACAGCAGAATCCTGATTGTTTGACCGTCTGCGTCCTACATGAGAACGTACGTGGTATTGAAGAGTGTTGCCCTGTCCCACTGAAATGCCTCGCGAGCTCATTCACGGTGAACGTTCCGGCCTACGTCACCACAACAGTATTTAAAGAGTAAAAGTAAGAAATGTAGCAGGATTGGGGGGAAATTTCTTATTCCAAATCCGCGTTTTTGAGACTATGGAAGGTCGATCTGGTCTGGTTTGATCGAATAAATCGTCCTAATCTTACAATTATGATGTTCAATCGCATTGAAAATCCGCTCCTTTCAGAATCACGAATCCGGCCCCAAGCAGGTCGTTGCTTGCGGAAATTGTCTTCATTAGAGGCTGTGCTCTGTGTCGGACTGATTCTTTCATTCTCGGTTGGCTGTGTTCAACGACGAATGACGATAAGAAGCAACCCACCCGGTGCACTTGTTTATGTCGATGATTACCAAATCGGCACAACACCTGTATCAACAGATTTTGTTTATTACGGCACAAGAAAGATTCGTCTTATTAAGGACGGGTACGACACTCTTACCGTTCAGCAGCCATTCCCGGTTCCTTGGTACGAAATCTTTCCTCTTGATTTCGTGACAGAAAATCTTTGGCCTTGGGAAATTCGTGATGAGCGAGTGGTTGACTTGGCAATGGTTCCCATGGGGACTGTTCCTGCCGAGACAGTTGTTAGCCGAGCAGAGTTGGCGAGACGTTCTGCCGGCAGTGGACCGCCGGTTCCTGTGGCTCCTGTAGCTGTGCCATCCCTTTCACTTCCGCCAAGTGTATCTCCGGTCACGCCGAATGTGCTGCCGCAGGCTCCGGTCGAGCCACTTCCGCTGCCGAGCACTGGGCCCGTATTTCCAGCACCGCAATAATTGTGATGAGCCGATCATAGTTATGTGGCATAATGGCGAAATGGCTTTGTCATCCGAAAAAGAAGATTTTTGCTCTCGTCAGCAACTTGAGGTAACAAAGTTGCAACGGTTGAATGCAATGCTTGCAGAGGTGCTTCCGGCAAATAAATTCTACCGTGAAAAATTTTCGGGACAAAAGACGCCACTTCGGTCACTTGATGAACTATCTGACTTTCCATGGACGACAAAACCTGAACTTGTTGGGAATGTTGATGTCGTTTCTGCACAAAACCGAACGTGGAGCGATGAACACTACGTCCGTTTTCACCAGACGAGTGGTACCAGCGGACGTCCGCTTCAGATTTGGGATACACAAGCTGATTGGAAATGGTGGATGACATGTTGGGAGTTTATTTACTCAAGAGCATGTCTCCAGCCGGGTGAGCCGGTTTTTATTGCAGCTTCATTTGGTCCCTATATTGGTTTTTGGAGTGCTTTTGAAGGGGCTGTGGTAAGTGGTGGAAGAGCAATTCCTTCGGGGGGATTGTCAAGTATTGCTCGACTGGAACTGTTGCAAAAAACAGAAGCAAAGGTGCTTGTAGCTACTCCAACGTACGCGTTGCACTTGGCAGAGGTTGCAAAGGAGCAGGGATATGATCCGTCTACCTCGGCCATCCGTTGCATTATTGTTGCTGGTGAACCTGGCGGGTCATTGGATTCAGTACGGCATCGGCTGGCCTCTGCGTGGGGGGCCGATGTACTGGACCATGCCGGTGCGACGGAGATTGGCCCGTGGGGCGTAGGGTGGCCACACCATTCCGGACTTGAGGTTTTGGAGGAATGGTTTCATCCAGAATTCCGTGCGATTGCAGCAGATCGAGCGGCGAGGCAGGGCGAAATGGCTGAATTGGTACTGACAACGCTTGGTCGTAGTGGCTGTCCAGTGATTCGTTATCGAACGGGTGATGTCGTGAAACCAGCATGGCCAACACAGCAGGAGATCGCAGAAGGTCATTCACCTAGGGTGTGGCTTCAGGGTGGAATCCTTGGTCGAATCGATGATATGTTGGTCGTTCGGGGTGTCAATATTTTTCCATCTGCGGTGGAAAATATAATAAAAAGCTTTCCAGAGGTTGTTGAGCACAGGCTCACGGTGGATCGTCAAGGAAATCTGGATATGTTGAGTATTGAAATTGAGGATCAACTAGCTTCTCCTGCTAGAGTTGCCCAAGAGTTACATGTTCGACTTGGTCTTCGTATAGAAGTTAAAGTGGTTCCTGCCGGCGCATTGCCTCGATTCGAAGGTAAAGCTCGGAGAGTGGTTGATAACCGTGAATAGTGAAAAGGTACTTTGATTGAGTGAATACCGGCCGCAAGGCATTCGCCGCTGTGAGAATGGTGGTATTGAAATTAATTGGAACGACGGTGTGAAATCAGAGTATTCAGCAAAGAATCTCCGCGATGCTTGTCCTTGCGCTACATGTCGTGAAAAGCGGACAGTTCCAGCAAATAGAAACCCACTCCAAGTACTAGAGACTTCAGATCTCGTAGTGTTAACAATTCGTGAGATGCAGCCAGTCGGGCAGTATGCGTATAAAATTTTCTTTTCCGATGGGCATGACAGTGGCATATATACGCTGGAATATCTGCGTGAATTAAGTTGATCACACTTTCATAATTCCCACGGTCACAGCGCTGACTACTGCAGCAATCCGGATTGCATCGTGACAGGCATCTTCACTTACGTTGAGTTGGAGGAGACTGGATTCATGGCTCTTCAGGCACATCTCGCAGCCAGCGAGTGCAGCGCATGCGAGGCTCATGAGCTCGAAGTCTGCTTTTGATGTAGCTGGCTGGTTCATGCGATTCATTCGAAGGCGAGCTGGACGAACTGAGTAGCTCTCTTTTCCAATCATGTGGCGAAAGCGGTAATACACCGTATTCATTGCCATGATTCCTCCAGCGGCGATTGCGTCACTAATAATTGGGTCACTACCTCCTCCAAGTGCTTCCCTCATGTCGGTTTTAATGGCCAAAACAATCTCATTTGACCGGATGAAATATCCGCACGACAGGGCTATACCAAGCGACTGAGTTGCCTGCAGGTTTTCTCCTGTCAGAACGCTCGACACGTTGAGGCGAATATCTTTCAGTTCGTCCGGCAGTACTTCACAGAGATTGTCGAGGGTAGGAGTCGGTATCGACATGGTGATTTTCTCCTTCAGGGGCAGATGAAGTGGTGCTTTCCCGTGAATTGTAGCCATTTATTGAACGAATGGGGGTCAGGATGCTAGAGTCGACGAAATTTGTTTTTTTACCTCGATAAAAAGACCCTGCCAAATGCCTCGCCGCGATGACCTTCGCACGATTTTATTGATCGGTTCCGGACCAATTGTTATTGGGCAAGCCTGTGAATTTGATTATTCGGGCACGCAAGCCTGTAAGTCTCTAAGAGATGACGGTTACCGTGTTGTTCTAGTTAATTCAAATCCAGCGACCATTATGACCGACCCTGGTACAGCGGATCGAACATATATTGAACCGCTGACGTGGCAAATGTTGGAAAAAGTTATTGCTGTGGAAAAACCTGACGCGGTTCTGCCGACACTCGGAGGTCAGACGGCGTTGAATCTTGCGATGGATCTTGATCGTCATGGTGTTCTTGAGAAATACGGTATTGAGATGATTGGTGCTCGGGCGGAGGCCATTCAACGCGGAGAGGATAGAGAGCAATTCAAGGCCACAATGGAAAAAATTGGCCTTGATACCTGCCGTGGTCGGCTCGTGAAGTCACTTGCAGAAGCTCGCGAAACACTTTCAGAGGGGGGTCTGCCTGCAGTTATACGTCCAAGTTTTACATTAGGTGGGTCCGGTTCTGGCATCGCGTATAACCGCGAAGAGTTTGACCAAAAAGTTCAGCGTGGTCTTGATCTTTCACCAGTGAGCGAGGTTCTTGTCGAAGAATCCATTCTTGGCTGGAAAGAATACGAGATGGAGGTAATGCGTGATGCAGATGATAATGCTGTTGTCATTTGCTCAATTGAGAACTTTGACCCCTGCGGTGTCCATACTGGCGATTCAATTACTGTCGCCCCTGCGATGACTCTGACTGATCGCCAGTATCAATTAATGAGAGATGCGAGTTTTTCAGTTATCCGGGCTATTGGAGTTGAGACGGGGGGATCAAATATCCAGTTTGCGGTTCATCCCGATACTGGTCGCATGATTGTCATTGAGATGAACCCAAGAGTGAGTCGTTCGTCGGCACTTGCCAGTAAAGCAACCGGTTTTCCAATAGCCAAAATAGCAGCCAAACTTGCGGTGGGTTGGCGACTTCATGAGTTGGCGAATGACATTACACGGAAGACGAAAGCTTGTTTTGAGCCATCAATTGACTACGTCGTCGTCAAGGTTCCTCGTTTTGCTTTCGAGAAATTTCCAGAGGCGGACAGCAAATTGTCCACTCAGATGAAAAGCGTTGGCGAAACAATGGCAATTGGGAGGACCTTTAAGGAGGCGTTTCAAAAATCACTTAGGGGGCTTGAGGTTGGCTCGTTTGGGTTTGGCTGTGATGGCAAAGATCTTTGGGGCACACCAACCCAGCCATCGATAGATGATATTCGTGCTCGAGTTGCGAGGCCGGACCCGGACCGAGTTTGGTTCTTGCGTTATGCAATGCTGTCCGGGTTGGGTATTGAAGAATTGTATTCGTTGACCGGCATTGATCGGTGGTTCCTTGACCAGTTGTTGCAGATTGTGGAACTAGAGAATCGTGTACGAGATGCTGGCAGCCTGAAGAATATTGATGACAAGACACTTCGGCAAGCCAAACAGGCAGGGTTTTCCGATAGGCAGCTAGCGACTCTTCTCGGTGAAGTCGAAATCGATGTGCGGCAGAGCAGGAAATCTCGGGGGATTGTCGCTACTTTCAAATCGGTTGATACATGTGCCGCTGAGTTCGAAGCTGAAACTCCTTATTATTATTCGACGTGGGAGGCTGAAGATGAAACACCACCAAAGATAGACGGCAAAAAAAGAATCATGATACTTGGTGGTGGGCCGAATAGGATTGGCCAAGGTATCGAGTTTGATTATTGTTGTTGCCATGCCAGTTTTGCACTCCGTGAACTAGGTATCGAGAGTGTTATGGTGAACTCGAACCCCGAGACGGTCAGTACTGATTACGATACAAGTGACCTATTGTTTTTCGAGCCTTTGACATGTGAAGACGTACTTAATATTGCAGACAGGATTGATCCAGACGGTATTATTGTGCAGCTTGGCGGGCAGACCCCACTTAATTTGGCAAGAGCACTCGCAGCTGCAGGGCTGCCTATTATTGGAACAAGTGTCGATACAATCGAAGAGGCCGAAGACCGTGAAAAGTTTCGTGAGCTGCTTGATCGATTGCATCTCAAGCAGCCTGCTAGTGGAATCTGCCGTACTCTGGAACAAGCACGTAAAGAAGTTGCGAGAATTGGCTATCCTTCGCTGGTTCGACCGAGTTTTGTTTTGGGTGGCCGTGCGATGGAGATTTGTTACGACCAGGCGCAGTTTGAAAGATTTGTGGCAGAAGCATTCATCGTTGCTCAGGGCCAGCCAGTATTAATAGATCGTTTTCTTGAGGACGCTACAGAAGTCGATGTGGATTGTATCTGCGATGGTACGGACGTCATTGTGGCTGGAGTGATGGAGCATATTGAGGAAGCTGGCGTGCATTCGGGCGACTCAGCATGTTGTATCCCTCCTCATAACCTCAGCAAACAGACTGTGGCAGAAATCAAGAAGGCTGCTTCAGGCTTGGCACGAAGCCTTGGGGTTGTGGGCCTGATGAATGTGCAGTTTGCAGTAAAGCGTGAGGGAGATGAAGATGCCCTGTACGTTATTGAGGTCAATCCACGCGCGAGCCGAACAGTTCCGTTTGTCGCGAAAGCGACAGGCGTACCCATTGCAAAGATTGCCGTAAAAGTTATGGCGGGCGAAAGTCTTGCTGAACAAGGTATTGTTGTAGACCCTGTTCCCTCACACGTAAGCGTCAAAGAAAGTGTTTTTCCATTTGTCAAATTTGCAGGCGTCGATATCGCGCTAGGGCCAGAGATGCGAAGTACAGGTGAAGTGATGGGTGTGAGTGATAACTTTAGTCTGGCCTTCGCGAAGGGCCAATTGGCAGCAGGCACCGTGCTTCCTGAAGAAGGGAAAATTTTCCTAAGTGTCGCAAGTCAGTCGGCAAAAAAATCAATGGTCGATCTAGCCCGACGATTGGTGGACCTCGGTTTTGAATTAATGGCGACGTCAGGTACGGCCGAAGCAATTCACCAATCCGGGATTAAAGTTGA
>JABHNP010000050.1 GCA_018694455.1 Planctomycetaceae bacterium
ACAGCATACGCTAGCGCAGACCATGCATTGACAGCAACAACCCCGTATCGCAGATGCTCAATCAAAAGTTCAACTCGAGATGCATCATGTGTCGCCATTCCATCGGGACGCGTCACGCTTGCAGCGAGTGTTCCGGGCAGCTCGTGCACCAGCCGTGAAATTTCTGTACAAAACTCTTCAATTGAGTCTCCATCAACAGCCGTCTCAATGGCGATTGGAATGAACCATTCTTGTGCAAACCAATGTGGCTGATCATCCCGCCGAATATCTTGCAAGAGCTTCGGTTTCATGAGCCCACCTGCAATGGACTGACCCGTTGCCTTCTGATGAAGATCGATGGCACCTGGATACCAGGCTGACCTTGCAGGCAAACTTGTAAGCCGCTGTTCGATACGATCAAGAAACTGTTGTCGTTGGGGCCAGTGTCGACTCGTCAAGACAACTTTTGTTGCGATACAATTAAAGGATGAATTATTAGCTATCGATGCTGCAACCTGGTCTGCTTGGTACAACAGGTCTTTTTCCGAATATTTCCCCGGAACAACAATCCACGGAGTGACATTTCCGAGTTCGCACGTAATTTCCTTGACGTCTAGCTCGCTTTTATTACTTCGAATAATGTTCCGAAATGTTTCCTCCCCCCCTGTGAGATGCATCGCAGTTACTTTTTTATCGCTAATGGCCTCACTTACGAGTTCTGTATCGCCAATGACAACACGTAATAATCCCGCCTCTATAAGCGGCTTTAATGCAGAACGAAAAACTGTTACCAATGAAGATTGCACTGGGTGCAACTTGAGCAGGACAGCACGACCATATTCAAAGATTTGACTTACGGCATCAGCCGCAGCGAGGCCGGTAACATTACCTGCACCGAGTACAACAGCAACACCACCCGAATGCGGACGATGCTGACACTCTTCGTGCCACAGCTTCATGAATGTTTCAACACTCCCTATATTTGCGCAACGAACAGTCGCTTGATGGCCTCGAAAAATTGTAGAGTCGTAAAGATTTTGCACAGGCAGTACATCGACAGACAGCAATGAGGATGGTGCACCAAATGGTGACTTACTGGCCTGTTCCTGCACATGCGTCACTCGGGGCCTCACTGAAACATTCGTCACGCCCGTTTTGCCAATACTCCGCAAGGCCTTCTCAGTGAGAATTAAAAGACGCAGCGTTGCAATAGGACCAGTTGCACACTCTTCCGCCCGCAACACCGACAACAGCTCATTGCAGCCCACCATCCGGTCATCCAAGCCAACCGACTTCATCGCAACAGCAGCACGAACCCAGGCGTCCGCCTCTTCACCAACCGCCTGAGCTGTTTTTTTTGCTAATTCTGCACGCTCAACCGGAGCGGTGCTCTTCCAACGATCCGCAGCTTGCGATAGCCGTAGACATTCAGCGGTGACGTCAAACTTGCTCGAAACCATGATTCTCTCCACATGTTCACGGGTTAGGCGGGCAACTTCTCTCAATTAGCCATGCCAAATGATAAAAGCAAAACACAATACTTAGCCATACACATGCAGGATAGCGTGTGTAGAGAGCCGCTCCATAACGACTAACTGCGAGCCACACTTGTTTTAACTACTTTCCGATACAGTGACGAGAAAAGACCCGATCTAGAATGTCGGTACCTACCACTGCTCCTGTCACCTCTCCTAACGAGTCAATAGCCTGTCGGAGAAGTACCGCAAGGAGGGCTTCATCCGGCGAGACACCGTCACAACCTGTCATATTTTTTTGAACATAGGCAAGAGACTCACCCGCTTTCGAGATTCCAGCACGAAGCCTGATTGTGGCAGGTGTTTCACGATGTATTACCGAAACGGCATCCTGTATTCGTTGCCTAAGTTCCTCTATACCAACGCCTGTTATCGCACTTGTGTAGATACACCCGCGACCGTCATTGGAAGCCTTACCGCTCCGATTTTGATCAACGCGAGTTGCAACAGAAATATATTCAGCAGCAAAATCGTCCAATTCTGAATCACATTCTGAGTCACTCTCGTGACATGCAACAACCACATCCGCCCGACGAATTTCCTCCCTCGCAACTCTGTCAGCGGCCATGCTCACCTCTCGCTCAGCCAGAAGACGATCACTGGCTTCGCCCAGCACGCCTATACCTGCTAGATCGACCAAAACACATGTAACCATCCCTGCAGCATCACACAGCTCACCAGCAATCCAATCCCGAGTCGTTCCCGCTTCGTTTTCCACCAGCGCAATGTCATGTCCAATCAAGCGGTTAAAGAGACTACTTTTACCAATATTTGGTGGTCCAGCCAGAACCACCCGTGGCAGACCGCCCTGCCCACCGCTATCACGAGCCGCCAGCTGAACGGCAATACGATCGAGCTGCTCTCGCACATATTGAACTTTCGGTCCGATTGCAGCCTCAGTGGTATCTGCAACCGGAACAGAATCCGGCACAAGATCATCTGCGAAATCGATTGCAGCCTCAATATCTGCAACAAGATCAAGTAGATATTCGCGGAGTTCATCGACTTTTTTGCCAATGCCTCCCGCCATCCGATCAAGGGCTTGAGACAATTCCTGCGGCGTCCTCGCATCGACAACAGCAACAACAGCTTCTGCTTGCAATAGGTCAATCTTTCCAGCAAGAAAACTGCGTAGTGAAAATTCTCCACCGCGAGCTAATCGGGCTCCAAAACGACAGACTTCCTGAACCAGCGCTGCCTGCAAAGGAGCCGATCCAGGAAGTTGAACCTCGGCAACCGCGGCCCCTAGAGGCCCAGCGGGCCCCGGCCAAAAAAGCAATGAAACGGGGAGTTCTCCCCACCTCGATCCCAACGAATCGAAGTGGAATCGCACCTCCACATTTTGAGCCGCGTGATGCTTCTCTGGTAACCGAAGTGGGCTTCCGTCTGCCAAAACAAAGAGTCGGGACAACACACTACCAAGACCCTCTCCTGTGAGCCGAACAATTGACCGAGCGGCTGGCTGCGGAGCCGTTGCTGGGGCAACAATAAGATCAGTCGTGGAGTCCATGACACCGTTGCTGTGTTACAAGCAGATTGCCAACAAGGAGTTACAGGTGGCAATCATTTTTATACTACCGTCGTTTTCGACGTTTTCGCCCACCCGAGGATCGGTCAGCTGGCCTACTGCTTACTGCATCTACTATTGTTGGGCCACCTGCTCCAGCAAGTGCACTGCCTGGTTTCGTTGTTGGAAGTAAAAGCCGTTCAGCAATGCCCCAAAGACTTGATGCAATAAAATACAGACACAAACCACACGGCACCTTGAAAAACATTAAGGCCATGAAAAACATCATATACTTCATAACTTGCTGTTGCATCTTCGCCTGTTCATCGACAGCGGGTGGCATGAAAAGTTTCTGCTGCCACAAAAAGAGCCCAATGGTAAGCAGTGGGAACAGATTCAGATATGGGCCAAGCCAGCCCTCTGGCGCGACTAAAAAGCCGGGCATAAAACTAGACCAATCGAGCATCATATCTGGTGCGGCCAAGTTCGAGCACCAGCGAATAGCCGAGGTAAAAAGCGGAGCCTGCCTCAGTTCGACATCTGTCGCCAATGAACGATAAAGACCCATGAAGATTGGGATTTGAATAAAAACCAAAAGGCATCCACCGGCAGGGTTATAGCTATGCTTCTTCCAGAGCTCCTGTGTAGCCATTGTCCGTTTCTGCGGATCGTTTTTGTATTTCTCGGCAATCGCTTTCATCTCTGGTTGCAACACCTGCATTTTTTGTGATGACAACGCCTGCTTTCGGCTGATTGGAAACATTGCTCCACGAACAATGACTGTCAGTAAAATGATGGCAACTCCGTAGTTGCGAATAATGGCATGCAACACATGAAGAATTGCGATCATTGGCCGGGCTACCCAACCGAACCAACCGTAGTACACAAGATCGTTCATGGATGCCTGCGGACGCCCAAACGTTGCAAGAAGACTTGGACGTTTTGGACCGGCAAATATATCAAACCGATGTGTCACTGGCACATCGGGCTCGAGTTGCAACTCACGAGACAATAATCGACAACTCACGTTTACGAGTTTGCGACGAGCGGCTTCTGGCACGTCACCAACAACTACTGATTGCACTTCTGCAAGCTGTGGTATTTCCTGTCCTTCAACCGCCGGGAGTAATCCACTTGCAAAATACAAGGCATCGACCCCAGCAAATGAAAGTGGCTTTTCGTCAAGAATCGCACTTGCGGCTTGCTCAGCATCTTCATCCGTCAAT
>JABHNP010000048.1 GCA_018694455.1 Planctomycetaceae bacterium
TAGGACAACTACACTAAATCCAGACAGAAAAGGTAGTACAGACAGCTTTGCCAACAAAGCTTTTTCAACGATTTCTAATGCCGTCAGAGGGAAATATGATGTTGAAGAATCAAGTGAAGCCGCACCTTCTGAAGTGCAACAAAAAGACACCCTTTGGGTCATGAAGCCTGACGGTGAAATAGGTGGTCCTTTTACAAAGCAGTACCTCAGAGAACTAAAAGTCAGTGGCAAGCTTCCGCAAGGCTTAACAGCCAGTCGTTCAAAAAATGGACCGTGGCAGAAAATTTCATAGGTGTGATACAACAAACTCAAGAAAGAGTTCAGTAAGAAGCAAGCTGGTTAATGATTACGAGGTTTGAATCTCATACAAATCTTCTCTTTGATAGTTTTGTTATTAGTTTTCAAGTTGGTTGGAATTGTGCCTAATCCACCCCGCGATTTTCACGCCATAGGGTCGCAAAATGCGACGAAGATAAAACTACCCTGTGTCCTTTTAAGACGAAGAAGTTTTGAGAGTCTTGAACGTTGGGCAACAACGTGAACGCCTGTTAGAAATCAACTGGTGACGTTGTGAAAAAAGTTGCGGGTATTTTGCGGGGCCATAGTGGGCGGAGTCAGGCCAAAATTTCAAACTTGTTATCTATAACGAGTAAAACAACGTTTCGCCTTTTGTTGCCCACTGTTGCCCACTAAACTTTTCTCCGTGTTTTTCACCATGCGACTCCTGCCGGGGGTACTACCTTCTCAAGATATATAGTGGTTTTTTGCGATTTGTATCCGCTGGATACAGAACCGCTCAACCGACTATCCCAATCCCCGCTCAAGATGGGGTCGAAAACGGCCAAGTTTCAGCAGGCGGAACGAATCGCCTTCGACTCTCATCATCTGAGTCTATTGTAAAATTTATTCTAAGTACTTTTGGATCCAAGCGAACAGCCCACGGATGCCTGGTGTATATGATGCAAGCGGTTGCCGGCCGACCCTGCCCTGTGGTGAGACCAACGTTATCTTGATGAGGGGAGTGGCACACTGATTTCTTGCGACTGCTGACTGCGGACAATTTTCAGCGTCACTTTGCGGCCGGCTGGCATGCGTTTAATCAGTCGAAGAAAGACGGCGGCCGATTTGACCGGTCGTCCATTAAGTTGCTGGATGACATCGTCTTCCCGCAGACCGCTCTGATAGGCAGTAGAACGTTCAGGCACTGCAGTCAGGTGCAAGCCGCCGTCCTCGGGTGAAATTCCGAAGGCAGAGAAAGACTCACCCTGAATCGTCTGGAACTCAGCACCAAGCCATTTTGTCGTCTTCGTGTTTGGGGCCCGTGCCGAGGCGGTAACGTTTCGTGGGGTCGGGAAAACCGGAGTGCGGGCAATCGATCTGAGGTGAGGCGACTGAACACCGAACTGATCCATTGGGAAATTCTCGAAACCGATGGCCTTGGCCGAAGAATCAGGTCCGATGCGGTAGTCACCAGTGGCAGGATCGATGAACTGGGGGTCGCCGGCAACTGAATTCAGGTCACAGCCGACCTTTTGGAAGGCATCGCGGCCGGCTGTCGTTGTGAAGAAGTTCTCGTCAATTTTTTCTCCCCAATAATTCATCCGTGCGGGACGGTAGGCTGTCATCCAGATGTTGCCAGTCACAATATCGCCGCTGTCGGGATACCAGACGTGGGGGTGCAGCGTGTTGTTGATGGCAATGTTGTTGCGGACGGTGCGGAAGAATCCTTCACGCAGTTTGAGCCCACCCTTGAGGAAGAGGTTATTGACGATCTCATAGTTTGACGATCCGTCATCGAGATCAACGTCCCAGCCGTGGTCACAACTCCAACGGCTGTTGCGAATAATCGTTTTTTCGGCATCAAGGAGGGCGATTTCGGGAAGTTTGCCTTCGGGGACGTCATTGAGATGCCAGAAGCGGTCACGGCCCCATGAGTTGAAACTGCCGTGGTCGCCGGTTTCGAGAACCGTGTCGAAAACATCGCAGAACTCGATGAGGTGTCCGCCGAAGGTGCCCTCGCTAATGTTGATTCCGGCCCGACCAATGTCATAGATCGAGCAGTGGCTAACAGTAATCGCCTTCGACATTGAGATCTGCACGCCAGCAGCCTGTTTTTCGACGATGCCAATTTCATGAATCAGGCAGTCTTCGACCGAGCAGTCGTGGGGGTAGTTGTCATTTTTTGGTCCTGGTGTGGTATCGATATCGGCATACGACTGGGTTTGGCGGTATTCAAACAGTGGGTTGCGAACCGCTGTCGGGCTGCCAACAAAACAGATACCGCTGCCACCTGCCCCGTGGATGTGGGTGCCTTTAATGACAATCTTGTGATTTCTCTGGTTCACAAAAATCGCATTGCCACCAACCTGATCGAATTCACAGTCGACTATGTGGCAGTTCTTTGCATTTTCGAATCGGACAGCACCTCCGCGATAGATCGTCCAATCACTACGGAGTAATGGTTCCTTTGTATCCATGAAAGTGCGCGCGGCATGGCGGAAAACGAGTCCCCGTAGTTCAATGTGCTGCGGAGATGCTGTGGTTGTGCCGGTAAATTCAATCAAGTGCCTGAGTCGAACGACCTCGACGGTCATGCCTGATGGATTGATCCCTTGTGGTGGGAAGTAGTACAGGGTGTTTGTTGTAGGGTCGTGAAACCATTCGTGCTCAGCATCTAATTCTTCGAAAATATTTTCAACGAATCGATGGTGCGGATGCATGCCCATTTGGCGATTGTTCTGCCAGCCTCCCTCGTACTGCAATGTGCCATCGGAGGCGCGGCCGGTGATCTGGTAGTGATAGCCGCCCCAGCGGTGCACGTGCATGGCATGAATAAAGCCCCCTTCCGGCCGAGCCCACCCTGCTGCTCGTTCAGGAGCAAACGCATCGGCGGCGTAACCGCTGTAGACCAGTACATTCGGGTCGTAATTCGGGTGCCGGGCCATCCTTTGCCGCTGGCCGTTTATAAACAACTGGTCGATTGACAGACCGGCTGGGGTGGCTGCCTGTAAGATTCCGTTGCGATAGGGTTTCCACGTAAGGTCAAGTTTTGTACCACCGCTGATCACAGCCGTTGAGCCTTCTGCGGCTGTCCAGATTACTGGTGCAGTGGCCGATCCTGAGTCGGCTTCCGTGAACACAACGGGTGCCGAAAGATAGTAGGTTCCTTTACCGAGCACCACCTGCAGGACATCTTGGCCACGTCGCTTACTTTCCCGGACTGCTCTCTGGGCTCGATGAATCGTCTGGAACGGCTGCTGCTGAGTGCCAGTGTTATTGTCAGAGCCGGTTGGGGAAACATGAAATGTTGTTGCCGGAGCTGCCAACGCGGGTTGGCTAAACATACTTAGCGCGAGCAGACTTAGGATGATGGGCCAGCGAAAGCAGCTGCTGATCGAAGTCTTTCCGCTTTGTTGTTGCCTGATAAATGTCTTGTTCGGATTGAGCACGACTATTCCTTTTCTTTAAACAAAAGCAGAGTAGAGGCATTCTCGCTGCCTTCTTTTTGATTCTGATGTCACAGCCATGGCTGGAATGCTGGCAACGCAAGACGTGGGCTCCAACAGAAACAGCGGCAAAAGACTTTGATGGCTAACGGAGGAATGTGTCATGAGGAAATGAGATGATTCCAAAATCTATTCGGTGAAAAAAGAAATTGAGTATCCACGAAATGAATAGACTACCAGCAGTAGATTGTCGGCGTGGCGTTATTGTCTGTTCGATCTCTATCTTACCCGGTCAGCATGAGGAAGAATGCTCAGCATTCAATCGCTAGCCGGCAGTCTCGATTGTTTTCAGTCAGTTTCATAACCCACTTTTTTCACGGATCGGAGGGCTGATTTCTGTGTGCTGAATGGCTTGGTTGTTCCCTGTGACCAGTGATTTTCAGGAATTTCAAGAAATATTCCAAGAAAAGGGTTGCCATTACTATGACGATTTAAAGCAGCTCAAATCGAATCGAACTTTTTGATTCAGATACTAATTTGCCATTCCAAATAAAGAGAAAATATTGAGGGTAATATTTGTTGAGTGTTATCGTGAACACCTGTTAGAACTCAACTGATGACGTTGACCAAATCTGTGTGGCATATGTGTGGCAGATTAGTGGGCGGAGTTGGGCCAAAAATCAAGAGTTGTTATCTATAACGAGTGAAACAACGTTTGGCCTTCTGTTGCCCACTGTTGCCCAATAAACTTTTCTCCGTGTTTTGAGACCTGTTACTCCTACCGGGGGTATTCAGTTTCCAAACGTATAGGCGTTTTTGCGATTTCGACACAATGAGGTCAAAATTGTGTCGAAGTACCTTCTCGAAAGTCGCTCTAGCCGCGATTTTGTCTCCCAGCGTCAGCCTTACTGAAGACCCAGCCGTTGATGCGACATTCTTCAAAAACTGCATAAATAGATGTGCAAAACGGTTATAGGTCGCATATTTAAACGCGTTGTGTCACCTCCATCGAGATTTATGACAACAAAAGATTGCAACCATTCGCGTTGGAAGTCATGCTCTTTTTAGGTGAATTATGGTGGGGAGTTAAAAACTTTTTTTGAACTTTTTTGATGAATCTATTTACTTCTATCGTCCGTTCGGTACACAAGCGTAAAACGCAGCTTCGTGCATCATGCCGGCGAAAGCGGCATGAGATTGTGCTGTCCTCAGAACAACTCGAACCACGACATTACCTGTCAGCCGATGGCCTTGTTCAGGATCCGGCCGAAAGCTGGAGTGTGACCTACGCTGGGTTAACCGACGGATCTCAACGTCCTTATACAATCGGGAGCGGCTATTCGAGTAGCAATCTGAATCAGGCAGACGTCGCCATGCTCACTGATGTTGTGAGAGCACGCTATGACGTGACTGGAAAAGGCATCAAGATAGGGATTATCTCTGACAGTTTTAATGCGTTAGGTGGTATGAATGAGGACATTGCCCTCGGTATACTTCCCAGCATGAATGAGACGGATAGTAGAGGGAATCCATATATTGTTAGTGAGGCCGGGTATGGAGAGGACGAGGGTCGCGGAATGGCACAGTTGGTCCATGCGATTGCACCTGGTGCAGATCTATACTTTGCCACTCCATTTGAAAAAATAGAAGAACCAAACCCAATTACTCCAGAAGAGATTTTTCAATTTGCAGACGAGTGGGCAGCCGGGATGAAGACCCAAATTGAGACGCTCGTTAATGACATAAACGTTGATATCATCGTCGACGACATGTACTCACCTTTTCAGCCGTGGTTTCAAGACGGCATTGTCGCTCAGGCTGTTGACTGGGCTGTTGAAGGAAAAGACGGCAAGAAAGGTGTAGCGTATTTTAGCGCTGCTGGAAACGATACTAATCTTAGTTACCAATCCACTTTTCGTGGTACACCCTACTCGGAAATCAGTTCTCAACTTCCGTCATCAGTTTCAGGAAACACAGAGCAGTATCTCTATCATGACTTTAATCCTGATGAAGAGGTAGTTGATATCCTGCAGAAGGTTCAATTCCCGAGGGGGTACAGTCAAGACCCCAAGGAACTCAATAGTTTAATCGTTCAGTGGGATCAACCTTGGGACAACAACAATAGCGCGAATGAGATCTGGTTCTTTAATGATGATGAAGACCGAACGTTTCTGGGAAAAACTGAGAATAAACCATCTCATTCAGTTGCTGCCTACCCGCTGCTGCCACCCGAATTGCAAGGCCAAATACCGGGTGTTGAACCCGTTGATAACACCTTTCATATAGCATTTGTTCACAACACGCATGGCTATGGTAATGGTGAGGGTCAAGAACCACCAACATTTTTAAAATGGATTACGCCATTTAATGGCGGCCAGCCGCCAATCGGAAACAATGTATCTGGCCCTGCGGTACGCAGCTCCATTGAATACGCCGATTATGGTTCCAGCACAGTGTGGGGACATAATAATTCGAAACTTGCCGCAAACGTTGGGGCTGCACAATACTGGAGCACCCCGGCGTATCATTCAAATACTTTGGCAGGGGAATCTGTATTGTCTGAATTCAGTTCCTTTGGTGGGACACCAATTATTTTTGATCCCAATGGCCAAAGACAGGATCCTGAATATCGGCCACAACCACGGTTCATCGCGCCCCAGAACGGTGATACAAGTTTTTTTTCCGGAAGCAATGACCCTGATTTGGATAACCTTCCAAACTTCTCTGGTACGTCTGCTGCAACACCGAATGTTGGAGCTGTTGCTGCTCTGATGCTTGAGCTCAATCCGGAACTAACACCTGCAGAAATCTACAAGCATCTTGCCGACTCTGCAGTAAATCTGTCATTTAATGAAAAGCCTGAAATACCTGCACCAAACCTTCTGCCAGTTGATAACCCTGATCATTTCAACTATCCAACTGGCGCAGGGCTCATTCGGGCTAAGGAGGCAGCTGCCCGTGTTGCAGACATTTCCATACAAGGAAAGGTCTTTGAAGACTTTGGTAGGAATGGAATCCAAGACCGGGGTGACCGACCACTTGAGGGTATGGCTGTCTTTCTAGACAGTAACGGTAACGGCATCCGTGACTCGAAGCCACCATCACCAAAATATGGCAAGCCGCGCACTGTTCCGCCGGCAAAAACTTATCTGAGTTCGAGTGATCACTTGATTTGGCCAGCAAAGGCTGGGTCAGTCATTACATTTGAGGACGTGGCTGGCACAATTACAGATGTGGCACTGAGCTACTCCATACATGCACCCGAAGGCGTCGTTACGTCAGACCCAAACCATGTCTTTCTAACACTGATAAGCCCGCTTGGCATCCGGGTGCCGATCACTGGTACAACACTCGAGGGAAATTCTTTTGATGCTTACGGCAATCCGTATAATCTCGAAACTGTTTGGAGTCGCTCGACCCGGTTTGGCAGTGAACAAACCATTTTGATGGAAGCCTCTTCGGCTGAGCATGCGTCGTTAGCAGACCTTGCGGCATTCAAAGGCACGCCAGCCAATGGATCCTGGTCTCTCGAGGTCATGAATGCTGATCTGGACCACAGTTACACGCTCGACAACTGGTCCTTAACACTCACGACAGAAGAGCCTCTGGTTGAGACTGATGCTCAAGGAAAATATAAATTTCCTAGATCACTTCTTTCATTTTCATCAGCGGTTGGTGCTTATACACCAACGGTTGAACTGCCTGACAACCAATTCATAACAACCAATAATAAAACTGTTATTGGAAAAAGAAATCTCAAACCAACTGTCAACATCGGGATATCTCTTCCTCGTGTTGAACGACCAGAACTGCTTCCCTCAACAAAAATCATTGTTGATAACAGCGTTCCGGGGCCAAACCCATTCGTATTTTCATGGAATCATCTTGCAACGGCACTGCTTCCATCAGTATCTGGTGTTCGATTTGTCATCGCTTCTGTTCATGGCACCGTTGAAAAGAAATCTGGTGACACATGGGTAGATATTTCTACGCCACCACAAACCAGTCATCCGCGTGAACTGATTCGGCTCTTATCATTAAGAATAGTTAAGCCGAATGATGAACTGCGGTGGATACCACCAGCCGAATCACCACAAGCAGAAGAAGCATTGTCACTCCTTGGCTGGAATGGGAAATTTGTATCTGAATCAAAAAGCTCTATTCGCTTTGAGGCGTTATAGAAAGCTGTGTCGATTCTGTGCCGGAATGTAACTGGTCAGGTTCGGTCAAAATGTGACTTGTTATATTATTCAAGTAAAAACGAACCTTTTGACCTTTCCTGACCAATCAATAAACAACGCGGTATTTGACCTGTGACTCCTGCCGGGGGTATTCACTTCGCCTGTAGCACGGGTGAAAGTACGTTCTCCACACATCTGTGCGGAACATGTGCGGAAGAATGTCTCAACTGTCACTCTGTCTGACAAATTTCTGCGTGGCAACCATCTATCTGACAAAAAAATGTTTATTAGCCCCAAACAATACAAATGATTAACAGTACTAAGGCTTATTAAGAAAAACGTTTACTCACTCTATTAATAATGAGTTGGAGAAAACGAGAGAAAAATCAGATTTTAAATGGAAAGCGGGATAAAAATATTATGCAACGAAAGTTTCTACCCCGTAAAGATTTGATGGCATTTATTCGTTGCCACCCTTTTTATTTTCTGTAAGGGGAACCTGACGTAGCCCTTGCGTCGACTCCAACATCGTCTGTTTTGCCTCCCCTTCAAGAGATTGTAAACGGCGTCTTAGATTACCAATTTGAAACATTTGAATTAGCGATACGGTTGCTCCAAAGCAGGCGAGAA
>JABHNP010000329.1 GCA_018694455.1 Planctomycetaceae bacterium
AAGGGCCTGTTGGTGTATCAGATTCTCAGCCAATTTCTATTGTGGTAACCAACGTACTCTAACGTAAGATGAAAGGAACGAAAGATGGAAGGAACGAAAAATGGAAGGCTTTGGGAGGCTCCTGCATGCAATCAATTAGTAAAACACTTAGCGTCGCAGTCATTTTTTTTAGTAGTTTCATAGTTCTAGCAGCCGACCGGAAAAGCCCAAATGTGTTGATCATCATGGCCGATGACTGCACCTATAACGATCTGTCGCTGTACGGAGGAAAAACAGCTCAGACGCCACATATTAACCAGTTGGCAGCACATGGTTTGGTATTTGATCAGGCATATCTTTGTGAAGCCATGTGCCAACCATGCCGTTCTGAATTATTCACGGGAAAATATCCAGTTGCTAACGGAAGTGCGTACAACCACTCCTCAAGTCGTACTGGAGTACGTAGCCTTCCGCAGTATTTAGAGCCGTATGGATACCGTGTTGGAATAAGCGGCAAACTTCATGTTAAACCAAAGTCCGTCTTTCCTTTTGAGATGGTTGATGGTTTTGAAAAAAGTTGCGTCAAAAACCCAACAAAGACACATAGCCTTGATGGCATTAAAGAGTTTATGGGTCGAGACTCTCGCGGTCCATTCTGTCTTGTTGTAGCGCTGGTTGATCCACATGTCCCTTGGGTCATGGGTGATCCGTCTGCATATCCACCGGCAGCCATTAAATTACCAGAAAATATTGCTGATACGCCTGAGACTCGAACGTGTTTTTCACGCTACCTTGCGGAAATAACATATATGGACAGCCAAGTGGGTGACATTCTTGGCGTGCTCGATGCCACTGGGAAGCGTGATGAGACGCTAGTGCTTTTTACATCGGAGCAGGGCTCACAGTTTCCGGGTAACAAATGGACTAATTGGAATACGGGTGTCCACACAGCTTTGATTGCGTCGTGGCCCGGCATGATCGAGCCAGGTAGAACCGATGCATTAGTGCAGTATGCCGACGTTGTTCCGACACTGCTTGATGTGAATGGTGAAAGTAAATCCAGTATTCAGAAAAAGTGTGATGGCATGAGTTTCCTTCCGAGTCTCAAAGGCCGCAAGCCATCAAATCGAAAATATGTGTTTGGTTTGCATAACAACTATCCTGAAGGACCGTCCTATCCGATCCGTTCAATCAGTGACGGTACATATCGATTGGTGCTGAATCTGAGATATCAGAATGCATATGTCGAAAAGCATCTGATGGGAATGACAGATCGAGATCAAATCGAAAGAAAATACTGGTCAACATGGATGAGGGATTGTTGGCAAGATGATAGGACGTATCAGTTGATCAATCGTTTTACGACACGTCCTGCTGTCGCACTATACAACTCAGTTGACGATCCGTACGAAATGAAGAATCTTGCCGGGCAACTAGAATACAAAGAAATAGTAAACCAGCTTCAAGATGCGTTACAGGCGTGGATGCGGTCTCAGGGAGACCCGGGGGCAGCGATGGACACTCGAGAAGTGTATGAGGCAGCAAAGGCCGGAAAGCATCAGTTCCCTCAATAGATAAAACACCGTAGTTTATCTTTGGTTATGAAAGTGATCTTGCTTCAAGTGTTTTTAGGAATGCCTGAGCAAGAGCCACTCTCATGCGTGGGGTACGGCCTGTTTAATAACGCCTAGAGTTTTTTGGTGAGCTTCCTTGAGGAATTCTCTGGGCTCACGTTTGCGGTAGATCGGGTTATAGAGTTCAAGGGAAACGCATCCGGTGTATCCGATTTCATAAAGAATTTTCAGTTGTTCAACCAGTGGAAGAATTCCATCGCCTGGCAGGACTCGCTTTTCATCACACCAGGTGTCTTGTCGCTCGAGTCCTTGGGGTGAGTCAGCGAACTGAAAAATAGCGATAGCCTCAGGATTTAACATTCGTAAAGCATTTGTTTCTGTACCGCCGTGAAAATTGTGATAGGTGTCAGGAATAATCTTTGGGTCTGGCCATCCTGACATCATGCCGACATCAACGGCATCAGACATTGTTTTGAGTTCCGGCACGGCATTGAGAAAGATGATGCCTGTTTTGAGACCATATTCATTTAGTGCGATTTCACTGATTCGTCTGTAACACCAGGCACCAACATCTTTCGTAAACGTCTCTCGTTTTTTTAAATCGGGAATGATTTGTACATGTTCAGCGCCAATGTCACGAATCATGCGAAGTCTGGTGTGATATTCTTCAAGACGAGATTCGAAGTCCTCTTTTGTGTTCCCCAGGCTTCCCCATAAGCCGATGACGCTTGGAACAAATAAGCCTTTTCCACGAATACTCGCTCCGAGTTCCTTGAGAGATTGACCAGTTTCTTCATATGCAGCTAATTCACGATCCCAAGGTTCAATCGCATCAAATTCGGAGTGTGCAACCACGTCAACTTTTTTTTCGAGTGGCACATCTTTTGAAAGTGTTGCAGTGTCAAGGCACATTGGCCATGGGCTTTGGCCGTTTTGCCATTGGAAATTTTTTTCTGCGGCGATTGTAGGACTTCGACTGAATCCAGCAGAAGCTAGGGCAGCGCCAGCTTGAAGAAATGTACGTCTTGTTGCTTCCATGGTGTGACCCTAGATTTCCTTGTGGCAAAGTCCGTGAAAAAAGTTTAGCGTTTAATCCTAGAATATCTCACGCCAACGAGCGCGTCTTCAACCCCTGATATTTTTCGAAGGGTCATTGAGGTAGTCGATCACTGAATGAGGTCAGTAGTTTCGGGTAGAATAGGTTTGAGTGTATTTTTAGCAGCATGCAGTTCTCTGATGCATATCGTGGGTGCTTGCGTTTGGGATTGGTTTATGGAGACCTCAATGTCTGTGCTTGTGTGTGGCGCTGGACCTACTGGTCTTGTTACTGCGATAGAACTGGCACGTCGTGGTATTGATGTTCGTATAGTTGATGCGGCACCAGAGCCCTCGCAGTTATCCAAAGCAGCAGTGCTCTGGAGACGATCGCTCGAAGTCCTCCATCCGTCTGTTCCTGTTGAACGATTTACTGCCCACGGAAGACCGGTGCACGGGATTCAATTCGAGGCAGATGGCAGTGTTCTTCAAGAGATTGACTTTGGCACGAATGCTGGAAAATTTCCACACGGCCTGTTCATTCCTCAAAATAAGACAGAGGCAGTTCTCAATGCAGCACTCGAGAGCCTTGGTGTAAAAGTGGAATGGGGGACAGAAGTCAAAGAAGTGTCACCATGCCAAGAATACGTTGATGTACAATTTTCTGATGGTGAGTATTCACGCTGTGACTGGCTTGTTGGTGCTGATGGTGCGCACTCGAC
>JABHNP010000391.1 GCA_018694455.1 Planctomycetaceae bacterium
CGGAAAACCGTTTCCTTCCAGACTACGGCAGAATTACGGCGTATCGTTCTGCAAGCGGAATGGGAATTCGACTTGATGCAGGCACGGCTTTTTCTGGTGCCGTCGTAACTCCATATTTTGATTCACTCCTCGTCAAAGTCACTGCACGAGGATTGTCTCATATTGAGACTACCGGTCATATTGAACGCTGTCTCCAGGAGTTTCGTGTTCGTGGAGTCAAAACCAATATCCCATTCCTCATCAATCTTGTTACACACCCTGAGTTTCTAGCAGGGAACTGCACAACTCGTTTTATTGACGAAACACCAAGTCTTTTTGACTTCCCTGTGCGGCAGGATCGGGCCACTCGCCTCCTTGGTTTTCTTGCCGAGACGATCGTGAACGGCAATCCACTAATGAAAAATCGCCAGCCGGTCGCACGCCGAAACCCAGCAAGCCTTCCTGAGTTTGATTCTCAGCAAGTCCCACCAAGTGGAAGCCGAACAAAACTTTTAGAACTTGGACCAGAGAGATTTGCTCAATCACTACGTAGCCACAAGAAACTTCTTCTTACTGATACAACAATGCGTGATGCGCATCAATCACTCTTAGCGACACGCATGAGAAGCTATGACATGCTCGCTATTGCTGACGCATACGCCCGGCTTGCGAGCGGCCTTTTCTCCATTGAAATGTGGGGTGGTGCAACCTTTGACACCGCAATGCGTTTTCTCAAAGAGTGCCCTTGGGAGCGTCTCACCAGGCTCCGCGAGAAAGTCCCAAATATCCTTTTCCAAATGCTTCTACGCGCAAGCAATGCAGTGGGATACACGAACTACCCCGACAATGTTGTGCAAGGGTTTGTCAAAGAATCTGCCTCAGCTGGAATTGATGTCTTTCGTGTTTTCGATCCACTCAACTGGGTTCCAAATATGGAGGTGGCTATTGCTGCCGTTCAGGATAGTGGAGCCCTATGTGAAGCTACTGTCTGCTACACAGGAGATGTCCTCGATCCAAAGCGTGACAAATACACGCTGAAATACTACATAAACCTCGCAAAAGAACTCGAGAAACGGGGCGCTCACCTTCTTGCAATTAAGGACATGGCTGGCCTCTGTAAACCGTTCGCCGCAGGGCGATTAGCCAAAGCCCTCCACGATGAAGTTGGCCTGCCGATTCATTTTCACACGCACGACACATCAGGCGCTGCACTCGCCAGCTGCCTCGAAGCAGCTCGAAATGGGGCTAGTATTGTAGACGCAGCGATGGCGCCTTTTGCCGGACTCACAAGCCAGCCGAATCTTAATGCAATTGTTGAAGCGACTCGTAATACTGAATTAGACACGACCCTCAACCCTGAGCCTCTCCGACAATTAACGCACTACTGGGC
Source organism: Planctomycetaceae bacterium (assembly GCA_018694455.1). Classification (GTDB taxonomy): domain Bacteria; phylum Planctomycetota; class Planctomycetia; order Pirellulales; family UBA1268; genus UBA1268. Next base: position 1,370 of record JABHNP010000391.1, read on the forward strand.
TGCTGTTCGGGAACATTACTCACCGTTTGAGTGCGGAATGAAAGCACCTGATGCAGATCTTTATCTCCACGAAATGCCCGGTGGACAATTCACTAATTTATTAGAACAAGCACGGGCTCTTGGGCTTGCTGACCGCTGGGAAGATGTGTGCCGGACATACGCCGAGGTAAACGAGCTCCTTGGAGATATCGTGAAGGTAACGCCTACGAGTAAAGCCGTTGGTGATCTCGCTCTTCTCCTTGTTACAAATGAAATGAAAGCCAGTGAACTCCTTGAAAGTAATCGTGAACTAGCTTTTCCAGAATCTGTTATTGACCTTCTTTCAGGACGAATGGGACAGCCTCCTGGAGGGTTTCCGCCCCAAGTCGTGACACGCGTTGTTCGCAATCAGACTTTGATCAATGGCCGGCCGGGAGCAACGCTCGCACCCGCCGATACAGAAAAAGCAATGACTGAAGTCACATCCATCGTTGGCCGCGAGGCAACCTCTCGGGAGATTTCATCATGGCTCCTCTACTCACGAGTCTTTCAGGAGTTCGCTGAACACAGAGCAACATATGGCGATGTCGCAGTCCTCCCAACACCTGCTTTCCTCGAAGGCCCCAAGCAAGGTGAAGAACTTTTTGTTGACATCGAACCCGGCAAAACACTCGTCATCAGGCTGCTCACAGTCGGCGAGCCTCACGCTGATGGAACAAGGACCGTTTTCTTTGAATTGAACGGTCAGCCACGGAGTGTTTCAGTCATTGACCGTACGCTCGAAGGCTCCGTCCAGCAACGCCCTAAAGCGGACGTTGGTAACCCCAGAGATATCGGTGCCCCGATGCCAGGGCTTATTGTTACGGTTGCGGTCAAGCCTGGTGATGCCGTCAAAAAGGGCGATAAATTACTGAGCCTAGAAGCCATGAAGATGGAAACCACTGTCTATGCGGAGCAAGACGGAACACTTTGCGAAGTTCTCGTAAGTCCGGGCACTCCGGTTGAAGCTGGCGAACTCATCGCTCGGTATGCAGATAAATAAGTTTGCCGAAAAACCGTTACGGGCGTTCCTGGCTGTTCAGTCCACTGTCTGTCATAACTACTGACTGCCCGCCACACCCATTGTGTGCACCCTATAGGGGAATCACGGGAATTATTTCGACTTCAAGAGTTCCTCGAAAGCCTTGCGTACTTTTACCACCTTGGGGGCAACAACTGCTTGGCAATAGGGTTGAGACCCATTGTTGGCAAAATAGTCCTGATGATAATCCTCTGCTGGGTAGAAAACTCGCGCCCTCTCCAGTGTAGTGACAATGGGCGAAGAAAAGACATTCGCTTCATCGAGTTTCGCGATAACATTTTCAGCAATCTGTTTCTGTTCGCCATCGTGATAAAAAATCGCTGACCGATATTGAGTACCAACGTCCGGACCCTGACGATTCAATGTTGTCGGATCATGTGTTGCAAAAAATATTTCAAGAAGTTTCTCAAATGGCACTACTGTGGGGTCGTACTGAATCTCAACTGCCTCTGCATGACCGGTAAGGCCACTACAAACCTGCCTGTAGTTTGGATTTGGGATTCGACCACCCGTGTATCCACTGGTAACACTGTTCACACCACGTATCTCCGCATAGACCGCTTCAGTGCACCAAAAACAACCACCACCAAATGTTGCCTTTGCAACAGCAGGTGCATCAACTGCCTTACTCTCATCTGTCATAATCACTCCCAATGAACTGACAAGCACAACCCAGATGAGGAACTGTGTTCCCAGGAAACCATAGTGTGTTTTCAAATATAAGACAGTCATTGTACAAACCCTTCCTCAAAACCTGTTTTACTGAATAACGTTACAACCCTGTACGCATTACGGTGCGACTAGTAAAAATGCTCGGGTTGACAAGATATCTCAGCGGTTTGTCTGCCCAATTTTTAGCGTAGCCGACACCAATCCGGGGGGTTCGCTGAATCTGCCGGCGAGGCACTCCGTCCCCTCTTTCGATCCATAAGCCTGAGATTGGCTCTAACCGCTTCCCATCGTACTGCTTTGTAACACCGAGCATCTTTGTAAGCCGCCCAGGGCCCTCTGATTCCCCGACCCCGCGAAGAAGTACCGCAGCAGGCAGGCCTTCTCGTCCGGTCACCACATTAAGCATCCAATGCATCCCGTAACAAAGATACACATACCAATATCCAGCAGGACCAAACATCGTACGATTTCGAGGAGTTGGCCCCATGCGGCCATGACAGGCAAGATCTTGAGGGCCCAAATAGGCCTCTGCTTCGAAAATACGGTGTTTTTCCTGATGCTGATCGGCCCGCTGGACGATAAGCCAACAACCTAGGAGTTCTCGAGCCACAGAGTCAGCCCGGCGATCGAAGAAAGATGGCCCAAGGACCTCCTGAAAACCACTTGCAACCGTGGTTTTACTGCTTTTCGAGACCAAGCCCTTTCGAGACTTAGACGTTTTTGTTCTGTTAACTATGCTTATAGAAGATGACGACTCTCTGGGTTTCACGACACGAAACCTCCCAATTCAACCGTATTCCGTTCCTACAGCACACTGTGTCAGATTACAAAGGAGAATTCAATGCAAGGATCAGTCGAAGCTATTGACGCACCGCTCGACGAATTGACGAATTCTTCTGACACAGGCAAAGTTCCCGTATGGATTCGAGATGCTCGTCGAGTAATCGGGGAATCGGACATAGATTTTTTTAAAGTTTCTCCACTACGTTACTGGACAGATTTTCTTCTCAGCCTGGTATTTGCATATTCTGCCGCAATGGTCTATCTGCTTTCGCCGCTTGGAGCTTGGCAGCAAATCATTGCGTTCCCAATTGCCGTTTTCTGGCTTTATAGATTGGGTTCATTAATCCATGAAGTGTGCCACCTCGGCGCAAATGAGATGAAAACTTTTAAGGTGGCATGGAATCTTTTTGTCGGAGTCTTCACACTAACTCCGTCATGCTTCTTTACACGACATCACCGAGATCACCACAGCCAACGAATGTACGGCACACCTGAAGACCCAGAATATGTTGCTAACGTTCTTGAGGCAGGTAATTGGAAAAGCGCTCTCGGCTACAGCCTTTTCATTCTTGCGTTTCCAATAATTGTTTTTTTGAGATTTCTCCTGACTCCGTTGTCGTACTTAAACCCACGAATCCGTGAATTTGTACTCGAACGCGGTAGCTCACTGACCCTCAATCTTCGATACCGAAGACAGATCACCAGCTTTGACAGGAAAGTGATTACTGCCATGGAAGTCCTCTGCTTTATCCGAGCAGCTGCAATCCCTCTTGCTGTTTTTGCAGGCGCAGCACCACTGAGCCGCATACCACTTCTTTATCTGCTTGGTTTAACAACGCTCGTTATGAATCAAATGCGACAACTTGCTGACCACCACTTTGACGGCGATGGGGAAGTTAGTAACGTTGAATCTCACATTCTTGATTCTTGTAATTTCATTCGTAATGACCCTCTGACGCTTCTCTTTTTCCCGTTCTCCATACGGTACCACGCGTTACATCATCTCTTTCCCTCTCTGCCATACCACAACCTGGCAGGAGCACATACTTATCTCACTCAACACCTGCCCGAGAACTCTCGATACCGAGGTCTTGATCAGCCTGGTTGGTGGCCGGTAGCAAAAAGAACTATTTTTGGTGGAGCAAGGGCGGTGACTGTCACCTCGTAATTCATATGGAAGCTGGTATTGTTGGCCTGCCCAACGTTGGCAAAAGCACGCTCTTCAACGCGTTAACACTCTCAAAGTCTGCACAGAGTGAAAACTATCCTTTTTGCACGATTGAGCCGAATGAGGGCATGGTGAGTGTTCCTGATATTCGTCTTGACCGAATCACAACACACGTGCAAACGCAAAAAGTCATACCAGCTGTACTAAAACTTGTGGATATTGCAGGGATAGTACAGGGAGCGAGTGAGGGCCAAGGGCTGGGAAACAAATTCCTTGCCCACATTCGTGAAGTCGATGCGATCTTACAAGTCGTAAGATGCTTCGACGACCCCGATGTCATTCATGTTGCCGGCAAAGTTGACCCGGTTGCTGACATGGAAACCATCGAAATTGAACTCTTGCTAGCTGACCTACAACACTTTGAGAGCATCCTTCCTAAGGCTGAACGGAATGCTCGCAGCCTAGACAAGGACGCAAAAAAACGACTCGAAGTACTTAAGAGATGCCAAGAACATTTAACGGAAGAAAAACCAATCCGAACTCTTGAGCTTTCAGAAACAGAGCGAGCAGCTATTAAAGAATTAGGACTGCTTTCTGCAAAGCCGATTCTTTACGTTGCCAACGTTGACGAATCTGACCTTGAAGGAAATGGTGAACTGGTGCAGAAAGTCCATGAAGCTGCGTCCTCTGTTCATGCCAATGTCGTTGCAGTGTGTGCAAAACTCGAAGCAGAGCTTGCAGAACTAGAGCACGACGATCGTCTTGAAATGCTTACAGATGTTGGTCTACGCGAGCCTGCCTTAGCAGTTCTTGCTCGAGCTACATACGCGACTCTTGGATTGCAGAGCTTCTTCACTGCCGGAGAAAAAGAGGTTCGCGCGTGGACTGTTCCGACAGGCGCAACGGCCCCGCAGGCGGCAGGTGTCATCCATACAGATTTCGAAAAAGGATTTATCCGAACTGAGATACATTCTGTCGATGATCTCGAAGAGTTTGGTAGTGAAAAAGAAATTCGTGCTGCCGGAAAGCTACGCATTGAGGGCAAAGAATATATCATGCAGGATGGCGACGTTTGCCATTTCCTCTGCAATCGATGAAGCCCCCAGCACTGCATACACGAGTTGTAAGCAATCAGTATTCACTAGTAGGGCGGCTACAAGGCAAAGCACTGGGTTTCCAAAAAGCACTGGGTTTCCAAAAACTGATACAGAGGCGATCCTTTCAACCGGCATGCATAATAAAAAATTGCCAAGAAAAGCACCTCGTGTCGCAAGATGTGCCACAAAGCCAGAAGCATGTGCTGCTGATTCATGTATTTGAAGGATCGTGCAGGCTCAGACCATAGCATGCTCTGCCGATTCTGGTTCAGTCTCGTTCCAATCTGATTCTTCATCTATTCGATTACGAGCCGATGTTCCAAAAAAGGAATACATGACCGGCACCAGAATAAGAACAATGAGTGTTGTCGCTGCCAAGCCAAAAACAAGTGACGTAGCCATCGGAACTAAGAACTGAGCCTGAAAGCTCGTCTCCGTCATCAGCGGAAAAAGCCCCCCGATGGTTGTCACGCTTGTGAGAAAAACTGGCCTGAATCGTAACTGCCCAGCCTCACGAAGAGAGTCGTACAGCGGCATGCCTGACCGTACTCGATAATTAATAAAATCAATGAGAACAATTGAGTCATTGACTACGACTCCAGCAAGTGCCACAAGACCAAACATACTGAAGATAGTTAGTGGCATACCGAGCAATGCATGACCAAACACTGATCCGGCACAGCCAAATGGAATAATTGCAATGATCAACAGTGGCTGAAAGTATGATTTAAACTCCATAGTAAGAAGGACAAACATTGCAAACAAAGCGACAATAAAACCCGCGGCTAAGCTTTCGAGACTCTCTTGGGTCTGCTCCTGCTCCCCTTCCCAGCGAATGCTCACGAGCGGATACTCTGTCAACAGGTCAGGCATAAGTCGCGTGTCCATATCTCCAGTGATTTGGCCACTTGTCAGGGTACTCTTTGCGACATCAATGTCTGCAACAACGGTTATTGATCGCCTCTGGCTTAATCGATTTATTTCTGAATATCCACGCTTAATATCGATCTCGGCCAGCTCATCAAGTGGCCGCTTTACTCCGTCAGGACTCGTCACACGAATATCATTGAGCGTCGCAACACTTCGTCGCTCTTCGCGAGGATATCGCACCATGAGCTTGACTTCATGACGACCTCGCTGAAGCCGCATAACCTCCTCACCGTAATAACTCGCCCGGACAGTACCCGCAAGATCAGCAAGAGACACACCCATCGCCTCAGCTTCAGGCTTCACGCGAATCTGATATTCCCATTTCCCAGGACGAGAATCATCGTCGATATCAATAACACCCGGATACTGGGCAAGCCAGTCCTTGCACCGTTCAACTGCTTCTTCAAGTTGGCGAATAGATTCAGGATCACTTCGAGACAACAGTTTGAACTCAACGGCCTTACCACCCGGGCCAATATTTTCAGTCCTGTAAACAAGACTTTCCACCCCTGGGAAGTTACCGGCTGCCAGTCGCCAGTCACTGATAAACTGCTCGCTGGTTACTTCTCTGCTTTCACCGTCAACAAGCTCAATTGCCACGGCACCAACATGACTTCCACTTACGCGGGCATCTGGCCCGACCTCACCTTGAGCAGCAACTTGGCCCACTGATCGATGAACCAGTCGAACAATAGTGTCTCCTGTCTTCGAGAGACGCAATCCTGTGTCGAAAGCAGCTTGCTCAATCCTTCGGGTAGCTTCATCTGTCACTGAAGACGGCGTACCGTCAGGAAAGGTAATTTTAGCTACGAGTCGATTTGCATCAATTTTCGGAAATAATGAAAATGGAGTTACACCGCTACGTACAAGAGCGACAGCCATCAAAAGAACACTTACAGCAAGTGCCATTGTGCTCAAGCGATTTGCCAAAGCAATATTAAGAAGAGGGCGGTAACCCGCACGTATAACCCACTGAAGACCTCGATCACATCCCTTCTGCAACCACTCTAAAACAGGCAGAAACACACGAAACGGGAAGAGCAACCAGCCGAGCAAGGTGAAAACCAAACCTTTTTCATGAGAAAGATGCCCCGGAAGAATAAGCAAGGACTCACCAAGAGACATGATCAAAGCAGTAATAAATGCAAATGGCATGACGGCAATAAATTTACCCATAACACCAGAGACAAAGCACAGTGGAAGGAAGGTAATTACCGTTGTCGTCACACTCGAGACAACACTGGGTGTCACTTCAGCAGTACCATCGATGGCAGCAGTGACTAATTTCTTACCGAGCCGTCGGTGTCGCTCAATATTGTCACTCACAACGATCGCATCATCTACCACAATGCCAATCGCCATGAGAAACGCAAACATGGAAAGCATGTTGAGCGTCTGGTCCGTGAGGAACATCAGGCCCCCTGTACCGAGCATGCAAAACGGAATTCCCAGCGCGACCCAGAAAGCAATTTTTAAATTTAGAAAAAGTGAAAGTATGACGAATACAATAAGCAGTCCTTGCGTCCCTGTATTCAATAACATTTCAAGCCGATCACGAACATCTACAGACTGGTCCGCCCATGTCACAATCTCATAACCTTTAGGCAATGACACCTTACTGACATAAGCTTTCACGGCCTCCGTCATAGCCAACAGATCTTCACCGGAACTTCGATCAATGGACACAACCATTCCTTGCCGGCCGTTGATTTGATTTGTTGCAGCAACATCAGCGAAATCATCGCGCACTGTCCCCAAATCACCAACTGTCAAAACAAGACCATCCGGCAATGTCACCAAGGGCAATTCAGCGATTTCATCTCCGACGTACCGTTTGTTCTTTCCCCTTAGAAGAATTTCTCCACTTTCGCCCCGTATACGACCTCCCGGCAGTTCAAGATTTTCTTGCCTAACAATATTGGCAACTTTCCGAAGCGAAAGCCCGTATTTCCGAAGTGTCCGTTCTGAAATCTCAATATCGATTTCATAGTCTCTCGCTCCTTGCAGATTTGCCGCAGACACCGCCGGTAAAGCGAGCAGGTCATCTCGAATAACTTCGGCAACATCTCGCAACTCGGCCTCGGAAACCCCACCAGCAATCCGAGGTGCTAAAACACCGACTTTGATTGCAGGGTTACGAAGAGTTATCTGCTCGACCTTTGGATCTTCAGCAAGCTCCGGAAGACTTGGTATTCGCTCGACTTCCGAACGTATTTCACTGAGCACTTTCTGCACATTCTTTGCAGCAGAACCAAGCTCAAAAATACAGAAACCTATGCCTTCTTGTGCAACACTCGTGAGTTTTTTTATCCCAGTTACGCTTCGGCAAGCCTCTTCAACTTTTTGGCAAATACCTTCTTCAACTTCTTCAGGCGTCGCGCCTGGATACGGGACAGACACCAGAATTATCTCAAGTTCAAATTCTGGGAACACCTCTCGTCGCATGCCAGCAAAACTCATTACTCCCACAAGAAGAATTGCTGCAACCAGCGTATTCATCGCTGGCATATTTTCGACAGTCCAAGAGATGATACGTCGCATAAGAGTTTCTCACTTGCCTAATTCAGAGGAATCCGCTGACGAGTTATCAGCCTTAAGCTTAGTGTCACCAACTGAAGAAGTGACAGGTTGCACGGAACTGTCAATAACCAACATACCCGCTCGAGGATTCGCTACCTGACTTATCACAACTTGATCATTTGGCTCCATGCCGTCA
>JABHNP010000047.1 GCA_018694455.1 Planctomycetaceae bacterium
AAGGAATTCTGTGAAAGGTACTATCAGTAATTTAGGCTTGGGCGATGCTGATGCGTCGCTACGTGTGGCCCCAGTACGAACAAAGATTGTTGCCACACTTGGGCCGGTAAGCAGCGGAGAAGCGGGAATTCGAGAACTGGTTGAAGGTGGAGTCGATGTTTTTCGTCTCAATATGGCCCACGGCTCGGTAGATAAGCATACAGAAACGCTCGCAATGATCCGGCAGGTTTCCGAGGAGGTTGGTCGCCCAATAGGGGTCCTTGTTGACTTGGCAGGTCCAAAAATTCGACTTGGAGAGATCTCTGGTGGGCATGTTGAGTGCGTAGAAGGGAACGACCTCTTTTTTATTCGTGGTACTACGAGTGAACAGTCAGATCACTTCGTCACGACCTACCCTGCCCTAATTGATGAGGTGGCTGTAGGGGACTCGATAATGCTCGCTGACGGTACCGTTAGCCTCGTCGTGGCCGAGAGGACATCGAACGAGGTGCGTTGTCGCGTTGTTCAGGGGGGAGTTGTCCGCAGTCGTCAGGGTGTCAATCTGCCGGGAGTTCGTTTGTCAGTTGCCGCAATGAGCCCAGATGACTGGAAACATGCAGAATGGGCAGCCTCTGAAGGCGCAGATTTTGTAAGCCTCTCTTTTGTGAGGAGTTCGATTGAAGTAAATCTTCTCAAAGAATTATTACGTACACGTAATTCGTCAGCACGTGTTGTGGCCAAAATCGAGAAGCAGGAAGCGATTGAGAATCTTGAGTCAATCATTGATGTCGCGGACGTCGTGATGGTTGCTCGAGGAGATCTTGGAGTTGAAATTGACGTCGCAAGTATGCCGATGGTGCAAAAGCAGATTATTCGTGTCTGTCAGCAGTATCAAAAGCCGGTGATTGTAGCGACACAGATGCTGGACAGCATGCAGCACTCAAGGCGTCCAACTCGTGCTGAAACAACTGATGTAGCAAACGCCATTCTCGACGGTGCCGATGCGTGCATGCTGTCGGGAGAGACTGCAATAGGTGATCACCCTCGTCGTGTTGTTGAAATGATGCGACGTATTGCACAGTCGACGGAACGGCAATACCTCGAGTCAAGACGGCAGTACGTGGAAGAGCTACTTGGCAGAAGCCGCCTTGGGACGGCCGGCAATGAATTCCTCCCACGTCCACAACATTTGGTTCATGGGCTTCACCCTATTACGCAGGCAGTTGTTGAGGGGGCAAGCCGTATTGCAGCAGAGCTCGATGCGAGACTCTTTGTTGTTGCGAGCAAGAGCGGTGTTACCGCAATTGCACGGTCCAAGCATCGCGGTGCTGTTCCCACAGTTGGACTCACCGATGATCCCGTGACCCTCAGGCAAATGACGTTGTACTGGGGTGTAACGCCAGTTGTTGTTCCGGTAGGTGCCGACGTGAATCAGTTGCTCAACCATGTGTGCGACTGGGGGTTGAAGGAGGGACGGCTGGAGAGAGGAGATCGAATTGTGCTTGTTGCAGGCATAGGTTTTGGAGCTGGTGGTCATAATATGGCAATGGTGCACGAAGTGTGAAAGAGCTTGGTGTTGATAGAAATGCGTTACGTTCAGACACCTTTTGCGACTGTTTCTGTCACGAGTCAGCAGGCTTGATGGGTACACATTGCCTCGACGGAAAAATTTGTCACATTTGAAGAGTCCTTCTCCATCTGTTTTCACTATTAGGAATATGTCGAATGAAAAAATGCATCCTCGCTTACTCTGGTGGGCTTGATACCTCCGTTATTTTAGGATGGCTGATTGAGCAAGGATACGAAGTCATTTGTGTCTATGTTGATTTAGGGCAGCCATGTGAAGACAGAGAAGCGACACTTGAAAAAGCCCGTGCGTGTGGTGCTTCAAAAGCAATCCTAGTCGATGTAAGGGAGGAGTTATGCCGAGACTTTGCGTTCCCAACGATGCAATGGCAGGCTCGTTATGAGGGAACATACCTGCTGGGAACATCCATAGCCCGACCCCTTATTAGTAAAGTGTGTGTCGATCTTGCACATGCAGAGGGTGCTACAGTATTCGCTCACGGTTCAACAGGTAAAGGAAATGATCAGTGTCGATTTCAGCTGGCGGCCGAAGCGATTGATCCATCCATCGAAGTTCTCGCCCCTTGGCGGCTTGAGTCCTTCCGTAATCGGTTTCCAGGACGGAAGGAACTTATTGAATTCTGTGATGAAAAATCAATTCCGGTGAAAGCGTCTAAGGCGAAGCCGTACAGTTCTGACGAGAATTGCCTGCACACGAGTTACGAAGCGGGCCTTCTCGAGGAGCTTCATACCGATGGTTATGAACTCGTTGATTTTGGCATGTCCGTCTCGCCGCAGCAGGCTAAGGATAGTGTTGAGACAATTCGAATTGATTTTGAGTCTGGTATCCCGGTGAGGCTTAATGGTGAGTCTCTTGCCTCCCACGAAATGGTACTAAAACTCAATGAGATTGGTGGCCGTAACGGAATTGGTCGGATTGATATCTTGGAGAATCGTTTTGTTGGTATGAAGAGCCGGGGCGTTTATGAAGCCCCAGGCATGACTCTCTTGTATGAATCACACCGACTTGTCGAACAACTGACTCTTGATAGAGATCTGGTTCATTTGCGTGACCGCCTATCACCAGAAGTTGCTGAAGCGGTGTACTATGGCTTCTGGTACTGTGCAAAAATGGATGCACTTCTTGCCTTTATTCGTGAAGCACAGCAGCCGGTTACAGGCAGCGTCGAACTTAATCTCTATAAGGGGAACATTCTTGTCAAAAGTAGAGAAAGTCCACAGAGTCTCTATGATGCAGCAATTGCTTCTATGGAAGCCGGCGGATCCTATGATCAGACTGATGCTGAAGGGTTTCTTCGGATTCTCGGTCTACCACTCAGGGTTCAAGGTGGTATTCGACCGAGAACCTAGTGTTCGCGAATGTATCTGAAATATTGACGGTTTGAGAGTCAGGTTGAGATGTCTTCTACTGAAATGAGGATTTGGCTCGCGCATGACTGCTTTCGCCCAGCGTCATGGGTTTCTTTTTGGCTCTCTGTGCTTGCTGCAATGGCAGCACCGAGCCATTTAGGCGCGCCGTTTTTCGGCCTTGCGATTCTCACTGCAGCGGTTGCAATTGGTATTGGAGAGGTCCCAGCATCATGGTCATTGTGGTCATCGGATGCGAGTACATATCGCTGGTTCTCAAGCGGTTGTATCGAGGCGAAGTCCGAGTTGCCGCATGGAATGCAATGGCAGCTTTTTCGATCACTCTGGCCAGGTGTTGGTTTCCTGGTTGGGCTTTTGGCGTTAGGGGCGTTGGCACCACCCGGTTTTGAAGAATTTCTGCCTAGGGTACTTGAAGCAGGTCTTACCATAGTCCTGACCACGCTCACGATCATTCTTTTCTATGCAGCAGGTTTCTTAGTCGCAGATGTTTTTTCTGGAACATTATTAACCGGCTGGACAGCTATTGCTGTATTCGGATGGGTGTTTACGTTCATGCCAGCATGGCTTGTCTGGACGGCACCATGTGTTCTCGTTGGGGTCTGGGCGTGTCTGAGCGGTGTGTTTCTTTGTCTTCGGAAGCTATTCCCAGGCGGCTATACGGAGCCCTTTGAAAGCTTCTTGCATCGTGAGAAGCCAGCGATTGATTTTCATAAGCAAGAGATTTTCTCTTTGATCGGTTTATTGGGAATCCTCCCGTCACGATCACCGTGGCGTCAGAGTGTACGAATTATCTCGATAGGCATTCTCCTTTTTGCCATGGTGTGCTGGCTGCTTTTGACATCATCATCCGTACCACGGTACGAAATCCTTGCAAGTATTGTGTACGGTGCGATAGCTATTCCTTTTGCGTCTTTATTGGATGGCTATCGAGTCGTGTATGGCTGGGATCGCCTCGTGAGGAGAAGGCATTCTGTGGAATGGTGCGAAATACTCACCATTCCACACCGTGGACTGCAAGCGACAACGGCGTTAATGAGTTCTGGAGTCATTATTATATGGCCTCCTCTTGTGGTGTCGCTTACGGCCTACGGCACTGCTGGGGCTGAGAATGCTCTTCGGGCAACCGGTTATCTCACGATGAATATGTTGTTGACATCGATTGTGTGTCTAGTATTGCAATGCTCCCGGGTTCGAAATGAAACGGTATTCGCCCTAGTTCTTGCGACTTGGCTCGGAGGAACTTGGGTGTTATTAAACGTGTTACCATTTTAGTTTTGATAGCTATACAACGGGTAAGGCGAGTCTGAATGGAAAATGTGGGTAGAAACCGTGTTCTGGCAAGGTTTCGCCGGGAAAGTTGATGTTGAGATAAATGGGAAAGCCTGACACACTCCGAGTTCTGTATCCGTGAGTTTTCAGTAAAGCGTCGTTTAGCTGTCAATTGTTGACTTAAAATTTGTCTGAACTTTGGTTTTCGGAGTTACGTTCGGTATTTATCTTAGGATGCCGGACTCAAAAGGAGTTGATCTGTGGACCGTACAACGAGCGATCGAAGACAGGCTTGGTGCCTTCCAATGATGAGTAAGAACATTTTGAGAGTGAATGTTGGTTGGGTGGTTGTATTTCACCTAACTGTCTGTTGCCTAAGGGCCGCTTGGGGTGCTGATTCCGCATTTCCAGAGAGCCAAAATGTTTTTCCGGATACAACCGTGGCATGGATCAGCATTGCTGACCCCGATGCATTCAGTCAAAGTTTTGATCGTACTCAATACGGCAAACTCATTCGTGATCCCCACATGGAAGCCTTTGTGAAGAGCTTCCGTGAACAACTCTCCAAGGCTGGAAAACAAAGGCTTGGGAAATTAGGGCTTACGATCGAAGACCTTGGGCAAGTTCCGGGAGGTGAGATCGCCATCGCGGCCATTGTTCCTGAAGCAGGTCGTTTAGCAACCGTTCTTCTTGTGGATACCACTGGGCATGAAGAGGAAACGAAACAACTGCTGGATGAAATAGAAACACGCTTGCTTGAGCAAAAAGCTGAACGTCTGGCTGACTATGAGAAGAAGATACGGGTCTATCGACTCCCCCAAGAAAGCCCAAGTGCGGATAATACGGATGCCGCTGAGCCGCAGGATCAAGTTGTGGCGGTGGTGCATGAGGGAAAAGCTTTAGTCGTTGGTGATGATCCAGTTCAGGTGGGTCATGTTCTTGCAGTCTTGAAAAATGGACGGGAAGATTGTCTTGCTTCGACAGAACAATTTAAGAATGTCAGCAAGGGCGTACTCAAAGACCTTGGCTCAGAGAATTCTAAATTGCGTTGGTATATTAATCCCTTCGCATTTGCTGCTGCCTATAAATCAGCGCACCCAACGAATAAACGGCAGAAAGGACCCGACTACGTTGAAATACTTGGTCGTCAGGGGTTTGATGCGGTCAAAGCGATAAGCGGAGTAATCATGTTTGATGATGGCCCATTCCAAATGCGTCATCAGACGATTGTCTATGCCCCACCACTGCCCGGGCGAGATCCTCTGTCAGTGGATCGATACGATCTTGCTGCCCGCATGCTTCGGTTTCCTGAGAGCGAGGAGATTCAGCCGTTCGCCTGGGTACCTTCCGGAGTATCAAGCTGGTCTTCATTGAAGTGGGATATTCAGACGGCTTTTCAGTCGGCCGAGTCATTGGTGGATGATGTTGTCGGCGAGAAAGGTG
>JABHNP010000046.1 GCA_018694455.1 Planctomycetaceae bacterium
ATTCCCTTGATTCCGGTGCACCACGCTTCGGAGAAACAAACCCGGCTCGCCTGCGACCTTTAGACGTGCCCCAAACGTTGATGATTGGGGAACATGATTCTCAGTGGCGACTGAAAATGACAGAACGCTATGCCGAGCAATCTATTGCAGCGGGAGACTTTACGAAGGTTGTGGTCGTGCCTGGAGCAAATCATATGGATGTCGCCGATGCCAGGTCGGGTTTTGCTGAGACTGTCGGCAACGAAGCGAGGGAACTTCTCAAGCGCTAAATCGATGGGAGGCAATGGCCACTCCTGACCCAAACTCGCCACTCGCGAGTATCCGCTTCTGGCACATAGCAGACGTTAGCTGAAAACTATTTTAGTCATTCTGACTGTCCGCTATACTTATGCGGTTTCAACCGGTCGATGCAACACATGCGTTAAATCTCTCTGCCGGTGTTTCATAGTCTAGCGTCTTTCTTGGTCGTTCGTTGAGTTGTCTTGCTACTGCATTAAGTTTGTTTTGTGAAACCTCCGAGAGGTCCATCCCTTTCGGGAAGTACTGTCTCAGTAATCCGTTCGTGTTCTCGTTTGACCCACGTTGCCAGGGACTTTGTGGGTCACAGAAGTAAACCTTAATGTTGGTGTCCAGACTGAAGCGTTTGTGCTCTGCCATCTCTGAACCCCTATCCCAGGTTAAAGATTTATAGAGTTCCCTTGGTAACTTGTGTGCTTGTTTAATCAGGGCATTAATCACCGTCTCAGAGTCTTTGCTTTTTACCTTGGCCAGCATCACATAACGTGTGTGGCGCTCTACCAGGGTGGCGATTTGACTGTTGTTGCTACCGATCACTAAGTCACCCTCCCAGTGACCCGGCTCGGCACGGTCCTCCACCGAAGCAGGTCGCTCACTTATCGATACGGTATCCAAGATGCGTCCATGGTCGTCCGCCTTCTGTGTGTGGTGGCGGGAACGACGTATGGCACGGGTTCGCCTCAGGTGCTGCAACAGCTCTTTTTTCAGGGCGCCGCGGGCCTGGATGAAAAGGCTTTTATAAATAGTCTCGTGTGACACTTGCATCGTCTCATCTCCTGCATAGGCACGTTTGAGCCAGCCAGCTATTTGTTCTGGGGCCCAGTGGCCTCTTAGCTTGTGCACCACGACACGGCGCAGTGATGGATACATTTTTAGTTTACAGGGTTTTGGACGATGCGCTCTATTCCAGGCGGCCTTGTCTGCCTCATTGGCCCGATACTGACCCAGTCCACCATTACGATTGACTTCACGAGAAATTGTTGAGGGTGCACGACCGAGCTGAGTCGCAATCGTACGAAGGTATAAATGTGCCACTAGTCCACGTGAAATCTCTTCACGTTCTTGTAAGGACAGCGCTAAAGGTGAACGCTTCCTTTCGCGCGGGCGGATACCTCCGCTAGGGGATAACACACCAAATATCGATGAAGAAGACCGATCAAATAACCGTCCAATCGCATTGAGGGATTCCCCTCGTTCCCAACGGTCCCACATCTGTGCCTTTTGTGTTTCTGTGGAATAGATTCGCGTTCTTTGTTTCATGGCCAACACTCCTTCTTTCTTCTAAGAATAAAGTGTTGCGTCCACCAGTTGAAATCACATTACCAAAGCGGACATTCGAGTTAGATCATATTTCATTCTGATTGCTCAGCTTAAAATTTGCACATAGTTTCAAATTTGATAATTCAGCTTTCGATAAAGTCTTTCAAAAGTTGATACATACTTTTTAATAACTCTTCATCGACTCCTTTCTCAAGCCCTCTTTTTATTGCTGTTTGGGAACCGGAAATCTGGGCTGCACAATTATTCAAAATAGGGCTATGCAAGATATATAGGTACTTAAAAATAATCAAAGTGCTAGCGTGTTTTGAGTAACAGTCTACAAATCAAAACGAAAAATGCTATCTGAGGAAGGTTTTTCGCGCCGTAGAATAATCCATGCTTGTTACTTAAGTAAGACAAAGGCTTCTTCAACATCCTTCCAGGCTGTTGTTCCCGGTGTGATCATTTCAAAATGGCCTGAAGGTTGCACTTCGATGTGGCGGATTTCGTGGCCACGTTTGCTCATATTTTCGCGGTAATCGACGAACTGCTTGTAGAAACC
>JABHNP010000044.1 GCA_018694455.1 Planctomycetaceae bacterium
ATGAGGTTCAAAGATACCAGCACCGAGAAAAAACGGTTCCTGCAACTGACCCTCGAGCAATTTTCCTTCTACCCACTTGGCAGTCTTACCATCAGGGTGGTCATCCACAGTGACATCTGGACGGAGAGGTCCCCAGTCGGCTGTCCTCGACCACCCACCCAAGGGAAGCTTTGAGGAGAACTTAAGTCCTTCGAACGATGGCAGATCCCGATTTTTACTCGGATAGTACTCATCAAAACCTCGGCCCCTCACTTCATAATTGAAGTGGTAGCCATGAAAGAGTTTTCCAGCACCGCCCACGTAGTATCCGTGCTGTTGAAAGAACTCAGGCAGAAGCACTGCGTTATTCAGAATTGGATTATGGGTCAGTGAACTTTTATTAATGTAGTTCCCCGAGGTTGATGGTCTGATTCCGCTCATAATGGCAGCTCGTGATGGACCACAACATGGGGCTGCACAGTGGGCATTCGTAAAAACAATGCCTTTTGAGGCGAGCGTGTCCATATGAGGAGTGCGAGCCTGAGCATTCCCCTCGAGCATGCCAGTCCAGTCGTTCAAGTCGTCAATAGCGATAAACAGCACATTTGGTTTTGTTGACTTCTGCGAAGTATCTCCGTACGCAGACACATCTGCCACGCATATGACCAATGTCAGAAAACCAATCTGTTTTAAAAATTTTCTGAGCTTGATGATACTGCGCCAAAGCATAAAAAAGTCACTTTCATTCACCGGTTGGTCGACCGGAACCAGCAAGCCTTGAAACATCTGCTTTCAAGTACGCCACGATGTCTGCAATCTCATTAGATGTCAGGATTTTTTCATATCCTTCAGGCATCAGTGAAACATTTGAGTAGCTTGCGCGGTCTATATCTGTGTACATAACCGCTTGCATCGCACCCTCTGCTGATGCGAGAAACATCGCATTTGTATTCTCTTTGACGAGTAGCCCCGAAACGACCTTGCCGTCTTTTGTTACTACATTCACCGTCTCGTGATACCGGGCGATGGATGCACTCGGGAGTACAATCGCTTCCAAGAGATCACGTTTGCTTCGAATGGCACCGATTCTCGTCAAGTCCGGGCCAAGCCTGACACCTTCTGAACCCTTGAGATGGCACGTTACGCATTTCGCTTTCTCACGATTGTGGAACAGTTTTTCGCCCCGCAGCGCATCTCCCTGAGGGAGACTCGCTACCAATGTGTCGAGTTGTTCTTTTTGTCTTGCGGCCGTCTCGGGGTCCGGCTTATCAGCTTTTATAAATTTGATTTCAGGGTACTTCGCAGAGCGGATAGTCGTCCTGTCGAGTTTCAACATGCGTTGAACACGCTTGGTCACTGGATGTTGTTTTGGCAGACCGTTCAGCTCACCAATCTCATAGATCGCATACGTGAGAGCATGCTTCAGAAAAGGATCCATATCTTCTGAGTAGCACTGCAGCAGCGGCACCGTTGCTTGGGCCTGCCCGATTCTGCCAAGTGCCATCGCTGCGACACGCAGAGCGTGTGGATTCTCAGTTTTAGAGAGCACATCGATCAGTGAGTTCACGGCGTTCTTGTCTCGCCAAAGCGCCACGCTTTGGATCGCAGCCACTCGCACCTCCGGGCCTGACGACTTGATACATTGCCGAATAACATCACGTGCGTAACGACCAGGAATTCTGTGCAACGTCCAAATGGCTGAAACCCGTGCAGGCGACAAACACAACGACTCAATATTTTCTTCAGACGCCAGACACTCGACGGCACGTGTGACAACAGCCGGTCGTTCGTCGGATAGCCACTCAACCTGTGGGTTCTTCCAGTCAAGCGCGAGACCACGAGGATCATCGACCTGGGCCACATCCTTCTTTTTCAACCGATAGATTGCACCAAGAATATCTGGCTTGGCTTTCTTGGATGTCGGACAACAGATCTTGTACCAGCTGCCTGTATCGGCCACAAGCAAACTGCCATCAGCATCTTCAATGACGTCTGTTGGATGGAAGTCTGTCTGATCACTCTCAAGAAACGTGCTTACTTTCGCATCAAAAGATGAACCAGCATGAGACAGTTGATGCCTGGAAAGACGCCGGGTATTGAATTCTGTGCAGATCAGGTCGCCACCTAACCCCGAGGCAGTGTTCTGTGGCATGACAATCCCAGATGGAGCTGCTGGCCCGAGGTGCGACAGAACAGGAAGCAGGTCACCCGTGGCAGGATGTGGTGCGAGCACACGTGGATTGTTCCGACCGTACACTCCGCCGTAGACAGCATGCAAAACGCCATCTCGTCGACCTGGTGCTGAAAGATCGAAAAACGTTCCACTCAAAAACCGTTCGCCAGTAGCACTGAAGGCGAGGCCGACAGGATTGTTCATCCCGCCTGTGATCACTCGTTCCAACTGACTCCCATCAGGAAGCGCACGATAGATATGGGCTGCACGAGAGGTCCGCGTCCTACCGTTGGTGAGCTGATGCTGCTGTGGAGCAAAAGCACCTTTACACCAGTAGAAAAAACCATCGGGCCCATAATAGGGCCCGTGCATGTCGTTTCCACAATTTTCAATTGAACCGCCATCAAACCATACAAGCCGTTCGTCTGCGACATGGTCCCCAGTGGTATCACGGAGTTTCCAAATATGAGGTGGCGCACCGACATACACCGAACCATCATGAACAAGTATGCCTTCAGGAAAAGGCAACGTATCGGCAAACACCGTGGACTCATCAAAGATTCCATCACCATCACGATCAACCAATCGCAGTACCCGGTGCTGTGGATCTTTTAATTGAACGGGAGCTTTGTCAGTGTTGCCAGAACTATCCGTGACGTACAGAACCCCCTCGTTGTCAAAGCACATATGCATTGGTCGTTTCACCAATGGTGGTGCAGCAACCTGAACAAATTCGTACCCATCTTGAATCGTAAATGTGTGTGGGTCGATCGTGACGGTTCCTGAACCGTTGACATTCGAGAGCACACAGGACGCGCAGAGGGTGACGAACGCAGCAAGCCTGTTTTTCGAGCGCCTACTCACGAACCGGGACAGACATACCTCAGGCCGTACTTGCATCCATTCAAGAAGAATTGCCCACAACCTAAGGAGG
>JABHNP010000325.1 GCA_018694455.1 Planctomycetaceae bacterium
AGCAGCCTTCCCATTCAGCGGGGCATCATCAAGAAAAAAACTTCTTGCATAAACTGCAAATACACCCAGTGGAGTAAGCACTGGCTCCGAGGCCAATAACATGTTCCCAGCTTTACGAGCACGCTCCTGACGTTGTTCAGCTAACCGCTTTTCTTCAATAAGACGAGCGTCGATCCATGGCAATGCAGCTCTCGCCGCAGTCATATCAATGTTGACTCCATTTGCCCGAAGTCGGCCAAAACCCGAAACAATAGATAGGGTAATCGTGTCGCTAGAACGACCTCCCGGAAACCACGGCCACCCTCCGTCAGGATTCCGCAGGCTATTGAGACGTTCCATTGCTAAAGAAATCTCAGACCGGACACGGTTCTCATTAAAAAGATTTGCAACACGAGCCCTTGCCTCAGTTTCACTGGTGGCATCACGGACCCATGGTGTCTCTGCAAGAAGAGTCTTCACGAGAAATTCATTTTTTTCCAGCGGACTCTTCAATGCGTTTGTGCCACGCCATTGCTCAAAGATCTTTTCGATTCGTGGGTCCCCTGCGACAAGATGCTTTGCATACGCATTCGCATACAGTCGATAGAAAAGTGCATCAACACTTTCATCACTTCGTTCCATCAAGTAGGGCAGTGCCATGACTGCGTACCATGCAGGGTTTGATACTACCTGAATAGCCAGTGACTCATTCTGAATCGCAGACGAACCCTTTTGCTTGCTGTCTAGCAGTTTTTCTAATACTACCTTACGTTGCTCACCACCACGCACCGTAACCGGAATCGTTTCAGTAACAAGCACTTTGCGAGGAAGCACTGGTAATGTCGCCTCCTCTCCATCCGAAAGACGACGAGCTGATTCAATCGTTGTTCCTGTTGCACGATACCGAAGTGCATCTGTTCCATCCACTACAGACACGGTAAAAAACACCGCTTCGGATGCTCCCGCTTTTAAATCGAAAGACTGTTCATTCTGATCTTGTATCAGTGCATCCCTGCTGTCGTTTGTACGTGCATCAAACAAAGCAAGCCGTACTGTTCCTGAAAAATGTCCACTCGATTTATTGCTTACTTTGACAGGAATCTGAACACGATCACCTTCGCGTAAAAACCGGGGCGGCATTGGCTCGACCATCAAGTCTTTGGATGTCACACATGTATCGAACAGTGTTCCGCTTCGAATCTTTTTGTCATGTGCAAAGGCTTTGAATTGCCAGGTTGTCAGAGTGTCGGGCAAAACAAACTCAAGCGTGACACTTCCGGCCTCATTCGAAGTAAGTGTCGGCATGAAAAAGGCAGTTTCTGCCATATTGCTACGCGGTGGGGGTGACGCTGCACCCCTCCCTCCCTGAGAATTTCTATCTTTGCTTTCTTTCTCTCCCTGGCTAACAGAATTGAGCTCTACGGCGTCTGCGCTGGCTTCTTCCATCATCATTTCATCAGAGGCAGCAAAAGCCACCGCCCCTTTGGCCATAGCTCCTTCAGGTACCGCCATTGTTGCCGTTGGCATCCTTTGCATTCTCGCCATGCCCCCACCACGAAGCATACCTCCGAAGCCACCGTTGACTGGTGACCCAAAGGGACGACGAAACCGATGATAGGAGATACGAACACTTTGATGGTCTCGTGCCCATGATCCATGAATCTGCCGCATTGACCTCGAAGCGTTTGTGAACTTCAGCTGCCAACGACTCGAATCACGTGCAAAGAGAGCAAGCATTGGCCATTGGTGTGATGCGAGTGCATCAAGTGATTGGTCGTAGAGCGTTGCGGTCATCTCTGCAAGGGTCGCTCGTGCTGGTCCAGACAGCGGATCAGCCTCTGTCCGAATAGTTGCCTGCCAGACTTGCTCCGTTGCAGGTTCCAGTCGTCTCGTGAACTGCTCCCATTCGATAGATAACTTCTTGTCGGTCCATGGTACGTCTATCCTCTGTGATTCATTGTAGAGGCGACCCTCACGCACCATCCATGCGCGAAGTGTGACACCACCCCGATGAGCATCTTGTATTTTAAATGAAATTGGGGTCTGCGTCTGTTCATCCTTTGTCCAATAACGCTTGAGTACACGGCCTGATTGGACGATCTCGATCAAACAGCAGCCTTGCTCATATCCGGTTCCCACAATTGCACGCAACTCATTTGCAACTTCAACTGTGGACTTTTCAACTCGCAATACAAAAGGCTTTTTTATTTCATACTTTTTAGCCTTGGAGTTCAGCACTTCAACGAGTTGTGTTGCCCTGACTTCGGGGCGGTCTTCTGTTGCCGGAATCGTAAATGTCGCTCGGTAGATACCGGGGTGGAGCTGCACTGTAGTCTGGCCTTTACCAGTGGAGGCATCTGTCACAATTTCATTGGCAAGTATCTGTTTTCCATCGGCCCATGTTTTTGGATCATCATCTTGTGGCTGCGGAAGAACGGATGATCCGCTGCTTTTTTGCTTTCGCAACACGCTATATGGTATTAAACGAGTTGCAAGATCAGTCCGGGCAACACGCTTCGGCTGAATCAACTGATTGAGTCGGAGTGTTCCAGCTATCCCTCGAGGCGCGGCATCAAGCGATAGGGTGGAAACATGGATTGTGACTGAAGCAACAGTTTCATCATTGGTGATCTGCCAGTCATCAACATCCAGAGTTGCTTCTACATCAACGTACCCGACTGAAAATTGTCTATCAGCAGACCGTGTTTCGCCGCCTGCATCAGTCACATCTGCAGTAATGTGATAGGTAAATACCGGAAGGGACTGTGATGGTAACGCTCGATCAGGCACAGCTGGGAACGTAATATTAAATGTTCCATCGGCATCTGTTACCGAATTCCCACGGGCGATGCGTCTCGCTCCACTATCAAACGGTAGCCACGGAAAACACCAACGACACCATATAGGAAACCGAACCTTTCTTTCCACATTCCAAACTACCTTTGCCCCTTCCACTGCTAAGCCGGTGTACGTTAAGGCGGTACCCGATAGTGTTACATTTTTTTCAAGCTGGACAGGCTCTGTAGGCGAGGCCAGCTCAACCTGATATTTTGGCCGCTTGTATTCTTCAACGCGAACACCCGCCACACCTGTTGCACCACTTCCTTGCGCTCGTACCGACCATCTACCGGGAAGTGAACCTGTTGGAATTGGAAAGGTGCCATGAAAGGAACCAAAGCCATTTGTTCGCAGAGAGAGTTTTGAAATCTGTCTCCCATTCGCATCCTGAAGGAATGCCTCAACTGGCGCTTTCGATATGGCTGTTGCACGACGCCGATTGGCTGCCTGTTCAATCAAGATGCCTTTGAAATGGAGTTGCTGACTTGGTCGATAGATCCCACGGTCTGTCATCAGCACGATTGACCGTTTAGAACGTTCTACGTTTTCACGATGCCACAATCGTTCCGGCTCCGTCAGTACTTGGTGAAGCTGGCCGGCGATCGTAGACGACACAATAAAAACAGTTTCCTGTCCCGAATGAGCTTTCAATGTGTACTGGCCATCTTGGTTGGTCTCTGTCGTTTCTTGCTTCACCATTTTTCGTAGCCGATTTTTCTGATCACGTCGCCATGCTGTAACCTCTGCTCCGTGAATCGGCTTCCCACTTTCCACGTCGACGACATACCCAGTGTGTTGTGAAAGTTGTGGTTGGTAGTCTGTGGTATTCACAGCAGATATTCGACTGACCCAGATAAGTGTTGCCGAAACAACATTATCGCGTTCACCAAAGTCTCCACGATAGCTACCCACAACCCAGTAGGCACCTGGCTCGATTGTTTCAGTTACGAACGTGCTTTCCACAGAGAGGTCTTCAATGGCTGATTGATAGTCATCATGTACCGGAAGTCTCACTACTGCTGATTGAATTACTGGAAGAGAAAGGATCCGTTCGCGATCTTTTTGATCAATCCCTTGACCATACGCTTTTCCTTCAAGCAGTCGCTCTTCCCAGTTCGCCCTTACCAGCCGCAAATGTAGTTGATCAATGTTGCGATAGGTGACGTGAAGTGCTGGCCAGGGCTTCGCCCATGTGCGTTCTGTTACAACAGCCACTTCTTTTGCTTCAATTTCGGTGATCAGGTTGTGACATTGTTGTGCACCAACACTTTGTGGGTGACGCTCAACTGCTTCGAGTGCAATTGCTCTGGCTTCCACAGGACTTTTCGGACGAAGAATCTCTGCCACCGTAAATCTCGCCATCGCACATATCTCATGCTCTTCTGCCCGCTCAATAAATTCTGACAGAGCCTTACGAACGGCATCGTCTGGTTCAGTTTCAGCATCAGCGACTGCCACACCACGTGCCCAGAGAAGACGATCAAGGTCAGCCGAAAGAAAAGCCGTCTGGTCTTGGTCGTCTGCATGAAAATTTAAGATCTGTTGATAGAGGCTGATGACCAGTAATATTGGTGAATCTTTATCCGTTACCAAATCATTGCCTGCTTCAGCTTGTGCTGGCCTCCACTTGCGAAAGATATTAACAGCCTGAAGAGCGGGGCTTGACGCCTCAAGCTCAAAAGCATCTTCGGGCTCAACAAGACCCCGTTCACCCGTCTGATGAAATGCAATTGCATCGCGCACTACAACATCCCAGAGAGTCGGCCGGTACGCTTTGCCCATCGTACCGGCTTCGATCAGCATGGCCCAGTCGTCGACAGGCAGCTCTTTGAGTCCTCTATCATCAGAAAGTGCCTTCTCGAATTGAGCGTGGATTTCAAGAACAATTTGTCGAAGATCCCACGAACTTATTTCTGAAAGATTACGATCTGCATCACTCTTCACTTGAGTTGTTCGCTGTGCAAATCGCCATCGGTTCATCTGGAAAAAGTTCCATGTCCAGTTCGCCTGAATAGCTTGGATAGCGCCACGAGTTTGTTCGGGGGCAGCTTCCGTTGCAGCATCCAAATCAATCAAACGTTGTGGGTCATCTGCTGGACGATCTGAATTTTCAAGTAATACGCGGGTCGCAATCGCGCGAGCAACCTCATCCCACGCCTGCTCATTGATGGCTGCCTGCTCTATGCCTTTAAGGACATCCCTACCAGTCTTTGGTTTTCCTTCACGAATAGCTTTTGTAATCAACTGCCACTCAGCGTCACGGGGAACCAGAGGCTCAGCCGCGCACAGCATCGGCACCCAACAATTCAAAATGCAGAGCATGTAGAGGATGTGTCGACTCATTTTTAATTATCCTGCAGATTGAAAAAAAGAATTACTTTTTGAAGCTATATGGACATTGTTGAAAACGTGTATATGCCAGACCCATAGAAAACGTATTTGCATCTTACGCACTTTTTGGTGCTCTTCGAAAACAATTACTGGTGCAGAGTCATCCATCACTCGCGATCCTTACCCCTCCTGGTAGAACCAAATAAAGACAGAACCAAAATCCCCACATGAGACAGAACTGACCCCTGTTGCATTTTGGTATGAAAACCACTTTATTTAGTACTTTCACACCTCATTAACGCAGAGTTTTTCTTGCCGTTACAGGAAAAACGTGCTAATAATGAGGTAAGATACGACGATTATGTCCATACCCCGCTGATCGATCCCTCTGGGATCCGCGTTGAACGGCTTTTGGCCATGAAACGGCGACGTGGGTGTTCCCAACGAATCTCTCTGGAGTTACATCGATGGAACCCTCGGTGATGCGGTTTCTAGCACAAAGCTTTCAAACACCTCTTTGTATGAGGGGCGTGGTGCTCGTTCTATCTTCCATTGGATGCACGCTAGGAATCGTCCAAGCCAAAGAGCCACTTTCGTACAACGAACACATTCGTCCAATTTTGGTTGAAAACTGTTTCTCCTGTCATGGAGCAGACTCGGCAAGTCGTCAGGCTGACCTCCGCCTTGATCGTCGTGAAGATGCCATTGAGTATGGAGCAATTGTTGCTGGTGACCCCGACTCAACAGTTCTGCTCGACCGCATTTATTCTGAAGACTCCGAAGAGGTCATGCCTCCACCGGAGACAAAAAAAACGCTTTCGGCTCAACAGAAATCTCTTCTCACGCAGTGGATCAAAGAAGGTGCCGAGTACGAACCACACTGGTCATTTATTCCACCAACGCGAGTACCAGTCCCAAAAGTGAAAAAGCAGGAGTGGGTTCGCAACCCTATCGACTTCTTTATTCTTTCAAGGCTTGAAGCAGAAGAACTTCTGCCAGCTAAAGAAGCTGACCGTCGGACACTTGCTCGTCGGCTTTCTTATGACCTCACCGGGCTGCCACCAGAACCATCAGTTGTTGAGTCATTTGTTCTTGATCCGCATGCCGATGCATATGAACGCCTCGTCGATACATTCCTCTCAAAACTTGAGTGGGGTGAACATCGCGGCAGACACTGGCTTGATTATGCTCGATATGCTGACACCCATGGCATTCACTTTGATAACTTCCGTGAAATCTGGACATACCGCCAGTGGGTTATTAATGCGTTCAACCGCAATATGCCTTTTGATCAATTTACGATCCTGCAACTTGCAGGAGACCTGATTACTGATCATGGGCCGGGTGCAACGCCTGATCAGATTCTTGATAACAAGATTGCCACTGGCTTCAATCGTTGTAATATGACGACCAATGAGGGTGGCATCATTGATGAGGAATACATCGTCCTCTACGCGAGGGATCGCACTGAAACCACAGCACAGGTTTTCATGGGACTCACTGCTGGTTGTGCCGTCTGCCATGACCATAAGTTTGATCCATTGTCACAAAAAGAGTTTTACGAACTCTCTGCATTCTTTAATAACACAACGCAGCGTGCAAAAGACGGTAACGTCTATAATACCCCACCTGTGCTCGCAGTTCCCCTTGCTCAGGACCGAACTCGATTTCGTGCAATTGAGAAAGAACTGCCTGGTGCTCGAGCAGCCTTAGCCGCTCGCAAGAAGAATGCAAAAGGCGAATTCCACACATGGGTTCAATCACTCACGGAGGATCAGGTTCTTGCAATAGGTCCTCAAGAGACCCCGCTCCTCGATGTTGCATTTTCTGAGGGTGAGGGCAATGCAACAAAAGCATCTTTCTTAGGCAAGCAAACAACCATACCGCTTTCAGACTCTACGTCATGGTTGCCAGGTCCAAGTGGCATGTCTGCTGCGTTACTCAACGGAAAAGCCGTTGAACTCTCATCAGTTGGTGACTTCGAACATGATCAGCCATTTACTATTTCCTGCTGGGTCAAGCTTCCCAAAGAAGATGGGAATAAAAATTTTGCCATTGCCTCTCGGATGGATGAGTCAAATGCACACCGTGGATGGGACCTATGGGTGGAAGACCGCCGTGTCGGCATGCACCTGATCCATAAATGGCCTGAAGACGCATTGAAAGTTGTCGCAAAACAACAACTCAAGCCAGATGTCTGGACACTCGTCACACTGTCATATAACGGCAGTGGGAATCCCAGCGGCATCAAAATCTATTATGACGGTGTTATGCAACAAAAGCCTAAGGTCGCAAACAATAAATTCAAGAAAAACACAACGCGTACTGATACTGCGCCATTTGTTATTGGTAGTCGATCGAAGGGGTCGCCTGCTAAAAACCTTGGTCTTACCAGTGTTTCCATTTGGGGCCGAGCTCTGTCTCAAAACGAAGTTGAAAGCATTGCAAAAGCTGATCTTCTGACTGATATCGTCAAACTGCCAAAGGAAGAACGGCTCCAGGCTGCGAATCGTCTGTATGATTGGTGGCTCATGGATTTCGATAAACCGTTTCAGGCAGCCAAGGCTCGAGAGAACGCATTGGTTACCGAAGAAGCAGCCATCAAAAAACGTGGCACCATTGCTCATGTTATGCAAGAAAAGCCTGACATGGCCAAAGCTTTTGTCCTTGATCGAGGAGAGTATGACAAACGGCTTGATGAGGTTTCTCCGGGAACTCCAGCCGCTCTTTCAGCCTATCCGGATACGCTTCCAAAAAATCGACTCGGGTTAGCGCAGTGGCTTCTCCTGCAAGATCACCCACTTACAAGTCGTGTGACCGTCAATCGATTCTGGCAAGAAGTCTTTGGAACTGGCCTTGTTCGCACAAGTGGTGACTTTGGAATTACGGGAGAACTCCCAAGCAATCAGGATCTCCTCGATTGGCTCGCTGTGGAATTCCGAGAAAGCGGATGGGATGTCAAACATCTCTTCCGACTTTTTGTAACGAGTGCAGCCTATCGACAGGCAGCGACAGCGACGCCTGAAAAATTAGTCAAGGATCGCGACAATCGTTTGCTGTCACGAGGTCCTCGCTTCCGAATGGATGCTGAAATGATTCGTGACACGGCCTTGGCAGCCAGTGGCTTGCTCGTTCAGAAAATAGGTGGCCCAAGCGTCAAGCCATACCAACCCGATGGGGTCTGGAAGGCGGTTGCCATGCCACAGAGTGACACAAAAAAATATGAGCCAAGTACAGGTGCTGATCTGTATCGCAGAAGCATGTATTGGTTCTGGAAACGATCAGCACCGCCGACCTCGATGGATATTCTTGACGCGCCGTCACGTGAAGTCTGTACAGTGAGACGAGACAGAACAAATACGCCGTTACAGGCACTCGTCGTATTAAATGATCCACAGTTTATTGAAGCGTCGAGGGCACTAGCCGACGATGCGCTGTTTTTGGGTG
Source organism: Planctomycetaceae bacterium (assembly GCA_018694455.1). Classification (GTDB taxonomy): domain Bacteria; phylum Planctomycetota; class Planctomycetia; order Pirellulales; family UBA1268; genus UBA1268. Next base: position 8,596 of record JABHNP010000325.1, read on the forward strand.
GGAGCAATGACGACCAACGCATTGATTACATCGCAAACCGACTCTTGTCCCGGCCACTTGCTGAAGCTGAAAAGCCTGTTGTTAAAAAATCGCTGGCTGATTTGACAAACTGGTACAAGGAACATCTTGAAGATGCACAAGCTGTCATCTCAGTCGGTCAATCACAGCCTCGTCATGAAGATGCTGTAACGTTAGCAAGCTGGACCATGCTGACGAATCAACTCATGAATCTGGACGAAGTACTTTCCAAATAAGACATCTACAAGGGCTGAATCCATGAATCCACCAATCCAATCACCGCTGGACGAACTGGGGCTCAACCTCACACGACGACGTTTCTTTGAACAAGGAAGCCATCTCCTTGGTGGAGCGGCACTTGCATCGCTTCTGCCAGGTGGGCTCGTACACGGTGCGCCGAATACCCAGAACAATTCAAACATTGAGATACCACGTGTACCCGGCGCCATCGGACCTCACTTTGCCCCGAAGGCAAAGCATGTCATCTATCTGCATATGGTTGGCGGACCGCCGCAGCAGGATATGTATGACTACAAGCCGGCAATGGATAACTGGTATGACAAAGACTTGCCAGAAAGCATTCGCAACGGTCAACGACTGACAACCATGACATCTGGTCAGAAGCGATTTCCGATTGCACCTTCGAAATTCAAGTTCAAGCAGCATGGTGAAAGTGGCATGTGGGTGACTGAACTCTTGCCATGGACTGCAAAAATGGTTGATGAGATGTGCTTTGTACGAAGCATGCATACAGAAGCGATCAATCATGAGCCTGCTATTACCTACATGCAGACTGGGAATCAGATTACGGGACGTCCCTGTCTGGGTTCATGGACAAGTTATGGCCTTGGGAGCCTGAATGAAGATTTACCAGCGTTTGTTGTTCTTGTTGCTCAATCGACAAAGCCAGCGCAGGCGCAGGCCATTGGTGCGCGACTCTGGTCGAGTGGCTATCTTCCTGGTGAATATGCGGGCGTTAGTTTTCGCTCGAGTGGTGATCCCATTCTTTACATTAATAATCCACCAGGGGTTCCTGATGCCGTTCGCAGGAAAACACTTGATGGACTGCAGGCTTTAAACCAACAGACATTTGAGAAGATTGGTGACCCTGAAATACGAACACGAATTGCTCAGTATGAGATGGCCTACCGGATGCAGACGAGTGTCCCTGACCTCACTGATATTTCTCAGGAGTCTGAAAGTACGCTTGCGTTGTATGGTGATCAGGTAAAAAATGCTGGGTCATTCGCCAACTCGGTCCTCATGGCACGTCGTATGGTGGAGCGTGGTGTACGGTTTGTCCAGCTGTACCTGAATCATTGGGATACACACAGTGACGTTGCGAATCGCCTCCCAAATGGTTGTCGAGATATTGATCAGGCCTGTTACGGACTCATCAATGACTTGAAGTCTCGTGGGCTTCTTGAAGACACGCTCATCGTCTGGGGTGGTGAATTTGGCCGTACGGTCTATTCGCAGGGTGGTCTGTCAAAAGAAAACTATGGGCGTGATCATCATCCGCGTTGCTTCACGATGTGGATGTGTGGTGGTGGAGCCAAGCCTGGACAAATTTATGGTGAAACAGATGACTTCTCATACAACATCGTAAAAGATCCTGTGCATATTCGAGATTTTCATGCCACGGTGCTTCACCTGCTTGGCTTCGACCATGAGCGATTTACATATCGTCATCTCGGTCTGGATCAGAAACTGACAGGTGTTGAACATGCCAAGATCATTCAGGACCTGATTGCCTGACGGTGCTGCGGTCTCACAATAGACTGGAACATCTATTTCCAGATTCACTCAGCAACAACCTGTTAATTAGCTGTTTTTTCCGATGTGTTTTTGTAACGCTTGGCAGAACGGGAACATCTGCTCATCATGCAGGCTGAAAGTGTGGTGTTCTTTTCAAAGAGGGGTCTATCTGATGATCAAGTATTTTTTAGCAGTTGTACTCAGCCTGCACTGTGCGTGTGCCTATGCTGAGAGTCGTCCAAACGTTCTTTGGATTTACCTCGAGGATGTCAGTGGCTGGCTCAGTTGTTATGGCGAGACACTCATTGAAACACCAAACTTTGACCGGCTTGCTGCACGTGGTATTCGCTTTGATCGATTCTACACGCCTGCTGGTGTGTGCTCAGCAACTCGTTCTGCCACGATTGTTGGCGCAATGCAGACGAGTTTTGGTATTCATAATCACCGTAGTGGCCGACCAGATTTTCGTGGTCAGACGATGGGGGCTGCGTTTGATGACATTCGATTGCCTGCAGGCGTCGAGCCTCTTCCAGTTTTGATGAAGAAAGTCGGGTACTTTACGTTTAATCAATCTGGCAAAGATGATTACAACTTCAAATGGAGTGCAGAAGATTTCTATAGCCCGAACAGCAAAACAAATCTTTGGCAAAACCGCGAAGATGGCCAGCCATTTTTTGGGCAGGTTCAGCTTCGTGGCGGCAAACTTGGCAAGCGGGCAAAGCCAGTGATTGATCCTGCAACAGTACCTGTTCCACCGTACTATCCAGACATTCCTGAAGTACGTGAAGAAATTGCACATCACTACGACTGTCTTCTGAAGACTGACCAAGAAATTGGTGACCTGCTTGACCAGCTTGAAAAGGATGGACTCACTGATTCAACGTACATCTTCTGCTTCAGTGACCATGGCTACAAACTTCATCGTCACAAACAATTTTTATATGAGGGTGGCATTCGCATGCCGCTGCTTGTAGCCGGCCCTGGGATTCAACCTGGCCAAGTGCGTGATGATCTTGTTAGTGGCATTGATATCGCGCCGGCAAGCCTTGCAGCTGCTGGGCTCTCTATTCCTTCTTTTATGGAAGGGCGAGATTTCCTGGCAAAAGATTACACACCACGTGAGTATCTTGTTGCTGCACGCGATCGATGTGATTACAGCATTGAAAAAATTCGGGCGATTGTCACATCGCGATTTAAGTATCTGCGAAATTACCTGACAGACCGTCCTTTTATGCAGCCGAGTTATAAAGATCCGTGGCCTGTTTCCATACGATTTCGGGAGATGATGGCCAACAATGAGATGAATGAGACACAACTCATTTTCTTTGGTTCAGAAAAGCCGCCTGAAGAGCTGTATGATCTGGAAAACGATCCTCATGAAATTCATAATCTTGCTGAAGATTCTGCATTTCAGAAAGAGCTTGAAGAGCATCGTACGATGTTGAAAGA
>JABHNP010000042.1 GCA_018694455.1 Planctomycetaceae bacterium
CGGGTCGGGCTGGTCTTCACCAAGAAATTCACGCCAAGCCCAGCCGTCATCCTCTTCTGCTGAATGAATGCATTTCCGCAGACGGGACAAAATGTGTCGATTGACAAACTGATTATCACCAACAAGCACAACCATCGAGGGCTTGTTTTCTGGCTCGACGAGGAGGCTTTTCAGGCTTTTTTTATCGAGGAGCAGATCGAGTCCCAGCACTCCTACATTCTTCTTTGCCACTGGCGGACTTCCTTGGGATCGACAGAACATGAACTTCTGCAGTGTAGCGAGATTTTTGGAAAAAAACTCAAGGCAGCAGTTAAAAGTCTTCGAGAGAAGTGATCCGCCCTAGAATGCGCGTGTTTGCTTAAGGGTTTATAGCTGTGGTGGCCCGTGGGCTTCCAAGCGTGCCAATAAATCTGGCAGTTCGAAGAGTGATTGGTTCTTGTGTGATGCTTTCACCCACATTACCCGCTGCATCAGGCATTTCAATTCGCACATATACGCGGCTTGGTAAAGAACGATGTGGTTTCCAGCTGTATTGACCAGTGGTTGCCTGGTCAGACGCAATGGTGGCCCAAGGTCCGGATCGATGAGGGGAATATGAAAGGCGAACCCGGTCCGGAATCGCCAGCGGGTCTTCGAACGAATAATGAATTTCGAAAGCATCAGAATCGCTCTTTTTAATTGTTACTACATCAAGGCTTGTGGCTTGAGGTGGTGTTGTATCTATTCCAATCCAAGTTGATGGTGACTCGCCGGCTCTTGGAGCGATCGGTATACCGGGAACGTCTCGGACAATCTCAAGACGGCATCCGAAAAGACCTTCGCCAGGAAACTCGACATCGATAGGGCTCTCGGTATCTGTATCGACCGCGTTTCGCTCCCAAGAGTTTCCTCCATCTCGTGTACTCCAAAGCTCGACCCGAAAAGGGCCTTGTAAATCTTCGGGCACATTGAAGCTGTACTCCCAGCTAAAGCTCTGTGCTCGCATGAGATGAAGCGGGCTGCCTCGGTATTCTGCAACAAAACCGGGTTCTTGGTTCTGTGATAGCTCCGGATGTTGTAGTTGTTCTTTTATAGCAGCCGCAAGTGTTGGTGAAGATATCGTAAGAAGAGGTCTTTTCTCAGTAACTTCATTGTCATTTGTTGTTGGGCTGGATTGCGTGGGCGAAGGTTGTGCAAAGCCAACAGGCTCACCACCGGCCCATGACTTTCCAAGGGTTGGCTGCCAACGCATGTCTGTATTTCTACTGCTCGGCAGACGTTCCTGACGCATTACAGATTTTGTCTGGCGACTATCGTCAGTGCTTGATCCAGCCAGTGGTGATGGGAGTACGGGTGTAGTTATTTCATTCGCAAGATCGGTTTGTGATATTTTAGGATCGGTAGGGAGCATTGAGAATTGCTGGGTTGTCCTATGGCCAGAAGCATCTGCCATGGAAATTTTTACCGTGAGGCCATCCACATCCTGTCCAGCCCACCAGATTTCTTCACCCATAAGATGAGCGGGAGACCTTCTTGAAAGGACTGGTTCTGTGGCAATTGTTTTCCAGTCTCCGTCAGTTTGTCGGTATTGGAACAAAACAGTATCGAGATTGATTGAGTCGTCTGCTGCAGCATAGCGGCAAATAATCTCACCATCGGCCCCCTTCCAGACACGTCCGGATAGGCGAGGTGCTGCTGCATCAACAAGGACTCTCGCGTCTGGCCCCTCGCTGCCACGAGATCGATTTTTACGATCAATCGCACGAATGCGAAACCAGTATTCTCCGTCGGTACCAGCTTCGAATGGTATAGATGAGCTTGGGGGTGATGTGGAGCCTGCTGGCGTCCAAGAAAGGCCAAAATCGGTAGAGACACTCATTTCCACCTGTTGAACGGTGGCGTCAGGAGTGTCTGGCGTTGGAAGCCGGAATGGGATAGCAAATTGCCGTTGGGTTGTTCGTACCAGTTCTGGAAGTGAGGACGGATTTTCCGCCCTTGTCGCGGAAAAAGACTTAGAAAGCCCTCCTCCCAAACAGAAAAAGAGGAATAACAACACGCTTAACCGAGATGCATTCATAGACTTCATGAATCTTTCCAAATCTCCGTACACTGACCTCATAATCGATATCGGCCATTTGTTTCCGAAAATCGTGCTTTTCCGATACAAAGGAATATGATCATGGACTTCTGCGTGGATTTGCTCCTTAAGCCCGTAGCTGCCCGGGGTCTGGGCGAGATAGTGAACTGGCAAAGAGTGGTGCGGCCTGAGTGGCAAGGAATGGGAGGGCGAGACTAGGCCGTGGTCTGTATAAAGAGCTTTCGTCGAAAGAAACCCGTAAAAGTTGCTGGTTCAAGCTTGCATTTGTAATTCGACAAAGTAAGGAAAGGTTTTTTGATTCCGTTGCTGATTCATTCGTTGATCCTTCTTGCCGTTGTTGTCAGTGGGATCGTTGTTATCGTTCTGATCCGTGAAAAACTCCATGGAACTGGTGCCGGTCGTGGCGATTGCGACGAAACGTGGGAGCAAAAGCTGGCTGAATATAAAAAACTGCGGGATAGGGGTGTGCTGGAAGAAGACGAATACCGAAGAATAAGAACACTTGGTGATCCTTTTCCTAAGGATGCTGAGAATATACCCAAGACGTTGCCCGTGATATTAAAACGAGCAACAGGAGAGGACAGGAGGACCTAAATAGATGCCGACCGGAAAAGATGCAACTGGAATTGGACGTCGCGGGGCCGGCGGCACGACGAAAAAAAATGCCTTCTGTTCGTTCTGTAGAAAAAGTTACCGTGATGTAGGGCCGCTGGTTGAAGGGCCTGGAGACGTCTATATCTGTGGCGAGTGCATCGAGCTATGCCAATCTATCTTAGATCAAGAGAAACGTAGAAGGGGAACTAGCAAGCAACTCTTTACATCAATTCCAGCCCCACGTGAAATCGTAAGCCATCTGGACCAGTATGTCATTGGGCAACATCACGCAAAAAGAGTTCTCTCTGTTGCTGTGCACAGTCATTACAAGCGGCTGATGATTGGAGCTGAAGGAAGCGACGTTGATGTTGAAAAGTCCAATATCTTGCTCATGGGGCCAACAGGTTGTGGGAAGACTCTTCTTGCAAAGACACTGGCCAAACTTCTCGATGTTCCGTTCGCCATTGGTGATGCAACTACTCTGACGGAAGCCGGTTATGTTGGTGAAGACGTAGAGAATCTCTTGCTAAAATTGCTCAGCGCTGCCGACTTCGACGTTGAAGCAGCCCAGCGGGGTGTTCTGTACATCGATGAAATTGACAAGATTGGAAAAACAAGCCAGAACGTCTCGATAACTCGTGACGTGTCTGGAGAAGGCGTACAGCAGGCGCTTTTGAAAATGCTGGAGGGGACAGTAGCCAATGTGCCGCCACAGGGTGGACGGAAGCATCCTGAACAGCAATATTTGCAGATAGATACCTCAAACATTTTATTCATTTGCGGTGGAACATTTGTCGGCATGGAAAAAATTATCGCTGGCCGGCTCGGGAAGCGGACTATTGGTTTTGGTCAGCCAAGCAGTATAGCCGCTGACCCAGATGTTGCTGAGTTGCTACCGCAGATTGATTCAGACGATATTTTAGAGTTCGGCTTGATACCTGAATTGGTTGGCCGACTTCCTGTAATTTCTTCGCTAGGGCCATTGAGCGCGGAGGCTCTCGTGCGAGTGCTGCTGGAACCTCGGAACGCATTGGTGAAGCAGTATCAAAAGCTCTTTGAAATGGAGGATTGCAAGCTAGAGTTTACGGACGATGCGTTGCTTGCGATAGCTCGTCGAGCTCTTAAGAAAGAAACAGGGGCACGGGGACTGCGATCGATAATGGAGGACGTAATGCTTGATGTCATGTTCGATCTTCCAGATAATAGAGGCAGTCGATATCTCATTGAGGCGGGACATGTTGATGCGAAGCAGCCAATTCTTCCGTCACAAGAGGCACGTCCAAAAAGTGCCTGATCGAAGGATTAGTGTTTTTTAGCGAGTCGAATAAGTGCTTCAATGCCTCGCTCCAGCATGTGGTCCGAAACGGTGTATGAAATACGGAAATGAGTATCTGCGCTGCCAAAAACAGTTCCTGGTACGACGAGCAGTTGTTCTTGCTCCACGGCATGTTCTGCAAACGCTGTTGCTGAACCACCTGGTGCTTTTGGGTAAAGGTAAAAAGCGCCTCCAGGGTGGATGAAATCATAGTAGCCGCGAAGGCCCTCAATAAGTCGGTCTCTTTTCTTCCGGCAGGCATCAAAAGCCCCTGACATGTCACAGTCAGCAGCAGCTATTGCGGCCCATTGGCCGACCTGCGGCGAGCAAACGAACGTGTATTGTTGGAGCGTGATGCACGCATTTATAATTTCAGCAGGACCATGCATGTAGCCCACGCGCCACCCCGTCATTGCATGAGTCTTTGAGAAGCCGTCAAGGATAATCGCGTTGCGACTAAATAATGCTGCTGAAGTAAAGGGACGGTCGTAGCAGAACCCACGGTAAAGTTCATCGCTGATAAGCGTTACGTTATGGTTGTCTGTTAATTTTGCGAGTCGCTTAAGTGTCTCAAGTGGAATAACTAAACCCGTTGGATTGTTTGGGCTATTCAACAAGACCGCACGAGTCTTAGGTCCAATGTGGGAGGCAACTGCATCAATATCTATTTCAAAAGTCGGAGATGTATCGATAGCGACGCATTGCCCCCCTAGGAATTCGATGAGTGGTCGGTACATCACGAACGCTGGCTCGAAAATAATGACTTCATCACCAGGGTCAATCATCGCCATAAGCGATAGAACTAATGCTCCACTTGAGCCACTCGTGACGCATAATGATCGGTCAGTTTGGCCGATCTGCTTTTGGACCTCTTTTGCTATCCGCTCGCGGAGTTCCGGTATTCCTTGAGTAGCCGTATAGCCATTCTTGCCACTGATTGTGGCTTCGCATGCAGCCTTGCGTGCGACCTCTGGCATCTCGAAGTCAGGTTGACCAATAGAGAGATTAATTGGATCTTCAAGTGTCTGCATTAACTCGAAAACACGTCTAATTCCAGACGAGTCAAAGCAGGCAGCTCGACGTGAAATGAGAGACCTTTGCGATCCGGAAGAATCTTTCACCGAAAGTTAATTGCCTTTCGTGCTTGAAGAATCTTTGAACAACTCATCGAGAAGTTCGCCGAGTCGTTCACCACGGGCATTAAGGCTCACGACGTTGCCGTCTTTACCAATAAGAATTACGGTAGGAATGCCACTTATTCCATAGTACGTTGCAAGTGGATGCTGCCAACCGGAACCCTCTGAGGTCTCAAAAAGAATTGGCCATGGGATTTTTCTGTCAGTAACGAATTTTTCAAGAGCGTCTCGGTCTTGGTCCAAGCTGACCCCGACAACCTCAAATCCCTGGGAGTTGTATTTTTGATAAGCCTCGAGAACGTTTGGTATTTCCGCAATACAAGGGCCGCACCAAGTTGCCCAGAAGTCGACCAGAACAACCTTTCCGTCAAGTGTGCTTTGGTCAAATGGTTTTCCGTTAAGAAGGGTGCCAGTTATCTTCATTGGGCTGCCAGGGAGGGAAAGTCGACGAAGTGTTCCTTGGAAACTTTCCGCCATTTGCTGAATGCTCTCGTTCTTACTCTTTTTGAAAAGAGGTCCAAATGTTTCATAAGCCTGTTTTGAGAGAGTTTCACCACCAGGCATATGCTCAAAGGCGCTCGCGAGTTGCATAGCAAGACCGGCCGTCGCTGTATCGTCAGGATTGGCAGCTAGAAGTGCACCAGCTTGTTTAATAATGGCAGGCGCTTTTGCTAGGTCTCGCTTTGTGAAGAGTTCTTGTGCTTCCTGCACGAGCAATAGACGTTTTGCTTCGGTAGCGAGGGCAGGGGAGGGCCCATCGATCAAGCTCGTAGCGAATGTCTGCAGACTCGAGGTGGCGGCTGTATCACCGAGTCGACTAAGCATCATGAGGCTTTGCAGCTTCGCTGTTGCGGCTTCATCAAAGAGGTCATCAGAGTTTTTTAGTTGTGACAGCGCGCGGTCGGCAGCCGTCATAGTTGCGGTTGCAATCGCCTGCATGGATTTCATCATTTCTTCGCGAGATACAGATGCAGGGTTTTCAGCGACCTGTCTTATCGTCCGGATGTAGTCGAGCATCTCTTCAGGAGTGCCTTCAGGCACAGGGGGAATTCCTGAATCGCCGGCCTTTGCCTGTTTGCCCGTTTCTGGCTCAGCTGACAAGCCGAAGTTGCTGAGACTTCCTGAAGCTAGCAACAATAATATTGGGAGACTAAGTGTGATAAAAAAACGAGCCATCAGAGGAGCCTCTTTTGAGTCTGAAAAGTGGTTGCTGTGCAAACGGATTGGCCGGATGACAATCCTGACACGCTTTAGCTTACTCCGAGACAGTCTGCTTCGGCAATTGATACTGCAAAGTTTGCGTCAGCCACTTCGAAAATGCCTATTGTAGAATTGTTCGCATGCGAACAAAGCCGCTCTCTCCCGCCTCAAGAGTGGAGCTTAACTGCCACGATATTGATGTTGTTCCATCATCTTTCAGAGTTGTTTTTATCTCTGCAGGAAGGCTCGTTGCAGGTGAAGATTCAATGAGTTGCAAACGTTGCGGTAAAATATCCATGATTACGATGTCAGTGAGTGGCACATCTCCCGAATTTATAAAAGCAATGGTGAAATCAATTTCTTCACCAATTCGCGCCGAATCACTCCCAGACCTTTTGCACAAAGTGAGTTCAGCTCGTCCTAAGGACTCAACGCGGAGTATTGCAATGCCTTGGC
>JABHNP010000041.1 GCA_018694455.1 Planctomycetaceae bacterium
AGAGTGGCAACATCCTCAGCCATAGAGGAGTAGTCATGAACGTCACTCCAAGAACTTTCACCATGATTGCGAAGATCGACCGTCAAGACTCGATACGTATCCGACAACTGTTTCGCAATTGATGACCAATTTCTTTTAGAGCCAAAAAGACCATGTAAAATCAGAATTGTCTGGCCTTCTCCGATAGCATTATGAGATAACGTGACTGACACGGCTTTTCCTTAATCAAACTTGGTTCCGTTTACTCTTTTCATAGTAAAAAGAATGAATTAAACACAGGATACCAAGAGGAACATTTCCTATGCGAGCGTTCATCCAAAGAGTCTCACAAGCAAGTGTCACAATAGCTCACAAAGAAACGGCTTCAATCGGCAGAGGACTGCTTATTTTCTTGGGTGTTGAAACAGGTGACACATCAACAGACATAAAATGGCTTGCTGGCAAAGTAGCTCATTTGAGAGTTTTTACTGATGAGCAAGACAGGATGAATAAGGATATCGCCGCGATACAAGGAGATGTCCTTATCGTCAGCCAATTTACTCTTTTTGGTGATGTCCAAAAAGGAAATCGTCCAAGCTTTTTCAAGGCTGCAAAGCATGAGGAAGCACTGCTGCTGTATAAAGAATTTCTTCAGGTAATAGAAACTCTCATGAGACGTGTACCAGCTCACGGCACATTTGCTGCCGACATGCAGGTTTCTCTTATCAATGACGGGCCAGTCACAATACTCATTGATTCTCGAGCGGACATGTCCACAACATCATTATGAATAGATTTTTTGTACTTTGTACAAAAATCGATAAAGACTTCGATCACTCGTCCTATTCTTTTTCTTGTTCCTTTGCCTTTCGCGCTTCATGCGCTGCAATCACTTTTTCAGGATTTTCTTTGAACATACTGAGGCATCCCTTGCAACACACCCAATACGTTTTACCGTTGTAGGACACCTGCTGATTCCCTTCACCTCCAGTCACAACACATGCGTGAAGCGGACGTGAACGTGTCGCGAACACTGTTCCTTTTCGGGTGTATCCCAGTGTTGCTCCTTGCTGCAAGCGTTTTTCATTTGATCCGTACTGCAGTGTAATCACGAGACGCTTATGATCAGCCAGAGTCTTCATCAAAATCCTTGCTGGTCGACTACGTTGAATAACCTGGTTCGTGAACTCCAGGTGCTTGTTTTCATCCATGAAACCAGAATACGTTTCGACCCCATCTGATTCTGTATGGTGTGCCCGAAGAATAAATGTATTCTTCTGTAACCCCGGGGTAATTTGACCTCGTGTGAAAAAACGACCGGGTGATAACTCGAAGACAATTGCTGGAATACCACCGTCAAACGACCAAGCCCAATCAGCTTCTGCAGACCAACGGTCTTGACCACCCAACTTCTGCATCGCAACCCCTTTCCAGCCTCCAATGAAGTCCTGAAGAGGCTGCAGATTTTCTTTCTGTGCTTCCTGGTCGTCTTGAGAGAGCTCCTTTGCAATGACAAGACTTGGGTGACTTATCAACAAGCCACAAATAGCAATGGAAACAAAAATAATATTGCGATGCATTTTCTTCCACTGTTGATTCTTTTGCCAACAGAAATAGTTGAATAAAAAATAGCTCACTACGAAACCTCTTTCAGTACATAAATAATATTTCTCTCAAGCAGTCTGTAGTATCAAAATCCTGAGTTCAATCATAAGAAGAATGTGTTGCTGAGTTTCTAGTTCACCACATGGCAAGCAACCTGATGGCCAGTTTCAATGGTTCGCATCACTGGAACTTCACGACGACAACGCTCTTCACATAAAGGACAACGAGTATGAAAAGGACAACCCGCTGGCGGATTGATCGGACTAGGCATCTCTCCTGACAGGACTGTCCGTTGTCTTGAATGCTCTTGCCTTGGATCGGGAACGGGCACCGCCGATAACAATGCCTGCGTATATGGATGCTGCGGACGATCGACAATTGTTTGCGCACTGGCCAATTCAACAATGCGTCCAAGATACATGACTGCAATACGATCACTTACATGACGAATAGCAGCAAGATCATGTGCAATAAAAAGAAGTGTCAGACTGAGATTCTCACGAAGCTCTGATAATAAATTCATAATCTGCGCCTGAATAGAAACATCGAGAGCACTAATTGGCTCATCAGCAACAATAAATTCAGGCCCTAGTGCGAGTGCCCTGGCAATACCAATTCTTTGTCTTTGTCCACCGGAGAACTCATGAGGATATCGACGCATACACCGTGGATCCATCCCGACAGTCATGAGTAGATGCTGAATTTTTTCTCGTCGCTCGACCCCTTGAGTTACATCAAAGTTTCGCAACGGCTCTGCTAAAATAGATTCGACTGTCATTCTAGGGTTAAGTGATGCAAATGGATCTTGAAAAATCATCTGCATTCGACGGCGTAGATCTCGTAGACGTTGATCCCATACCCACTTCGTACCTTTTTTTTTCCAAAATTCATGTATTGGCTCTTCATCAAAAATAACACAGCCACGACTTGGTCGTAGTAGTTGGAGCACTGCCCGACCGGTTGTTGATTTCCCACAGCCGCTCTCGCCAACAAGCCCAAGTGTTTCCCCGCGAGTCATTGAAAAACTCACACCATCAACAGCCTTTAATTTTGCACTTTCTTGATACAAAAAGCCGCCACGCTTCGGAACCTGAAACTGTACTTCCAAAGCAGAAACATCTAAAAATTTTGTCTCAGTTTTTTCCTTTCCCATTGTGTTCATTTGGTTCCTTCTATCTCCCAACAGGTTGCTTGGTGAGTCGATGAAATCACTTTCGTTTCAGGATAGATATTCTGACACTGATTTGTCGCGGAGGCACAACGCGGATGAAATGGACACCCTGCTGGAAGATTTCCTAGATCCGGTGGTAAACCAGGGATGGCATACAGTGATTTTTGAATCGGTGTATCTATGCGTGGCATACTCTCGAGGAGACCGCGTGTGTAAGGATGTTGTGGATTGGCAAAAACCTCGGCTGTAGTTCCTTCCTCAACAATCCTTCCGGCATACATAACTGCTACGCGATCTGTGATACCAGCGACTACACCGAGATCATGAGTTACAAGAACAACGGCGGTCCCAATCGACTTTTGAAGATTTTTCATTAATTCCAAAATCTGTGCTTGAATAGTGACATCCAAGGCAGTCGTAGGCTCATCGGCAAAAAGTACTTCCGGACCACATAGCAGCGCCATGGCAATCATGACTCGCTGACGCATACCACCAGAAAATTGATGTGGGTGTTGATCAATGCGAGAAGCAGCATCCGGAATACCGACGCGTTCCAGCATCTCAATTGATGTTTGACGTGCAGCAGTCGGTCTTGCATCCTGATGTACTTCCAGAACCTCAGTCAATTGCCGTGCCACAGTCAGATACGGGTTCAATGAAGTAAGTGGATCCTGAAAAATCATGGCCAGCCGTTCACCACGAAGTTTTTGGATTTCAGGCTCTGTAAGGCTCAAGAGATTGTTATTATCAAAGTAAATTGTACCTGTTGGATGAAAAGCTGGTGGCTTTGAAACAAGTCGCATTGCTGAAAGACAGGTGACACTCTTTCCAGAACCACTCTCACCGACAATGCCAAGCGTCTCCCCACGCTTCACAGTAAAGCTGACACCATCTACTGCCTTCACAAGCCCATCGTCAGTACGAAAATGAGTTCGTAAATCACAGACTTCAAGAACGTTTTCAGAGCGAGTCTCCACTGATCTTTCCTGAAGAATAAAAATACAAATCAAACATAAAACTTCTTGACAGCCATCATACCGGATGCTCGATTTACATGATCACGCAATGGAGCGTGTCAACCATAACATGCTGGCCTAAACCTACTGCAGGCAACTCAGTAAACTCATCGAAAATCATGAAAAGACCTCAAATAGATACCTACTAAACCTGTACCCAAAGTATTATGAGCCTTGGTATAAACTACAGATATTTTCTCATCCAACGATTCCGATTCATTCTTGTACTTTGTACTGGATTCAACCTCGCCTTCATCGCTACCGAAAACTTTGGTGCCGAAAAGAAGCTTTATGATTTGGTTATTTATGGCCCAACAAGTGCGGGTATTGCCGCAGCAGTTCAAGCACAGCGAATGGGATTAGACGTCATCGTCACAGGACCAGATACCCATCTTGGTGGATTATCTGCCGGGGGTCTTGGTTGGACCGATAGTGGTAATAAAGAAGTGATTGGGGGTATAGCTCTTGAATTTTATAAACGCATATATGCCTATTATGACAAGCCAGAAACATGGACATGGCAAACGCGCACATCGTATGGAAAGCGTGGGCGAGGGACACAGGCAAGAGATGGACATGGTCGAGCCATGTGGGTATTCGAGCCACATGTTGCCGAGCAGGTATTCGAAAATCTCATTCACGATCACATGATTCCCATCGACCGTAATCAATGGCTTGATCGTTCTACAAAAGGAGTCAAAAAGAAAAATCGAAAAATAACCTCAATAAAAATGAAGTCTGGAAAAGTCTACCAAGGAAAAATGTATATCGATGCAACCTATGAGGGTGATCTCATGGCTGCTGCTGGAGTAAGTTACACCGTTGGTCGAGAAGGAAATGATATCTATGGCGAGACATTAAACGGTGTGCAAGTTATCAATGCAAAATCACACCAGTTCGTCAATAACGTGAATGGTTATCAACAACCTGGTGATTCTAGAACTGAGCTTCTCCCAAGAATTCAGCCTGAAAATCCTGGGCTTCAAGGGCAGGGAGATCATCGTATACAAGCATACAACTTCCGAATGTGCCTCACGCGAGTCAAAGAAAATCGTGTTTCGTTTTCCAAACCACAAAACTATGACCCATCACAGTATGAGCTTCTGTTACGTGAACTGATTGCTGGCTCACGGCACATTACAGGAAAGTTCGACATGCTCCCAAATCTCAAGACAGATACGAATAATCATGGATCATTTTCGACCGATAACATCGGAATGAATTACGACTATCCAGATGCAACGTATAAGCGACGGCAAGAAATTATTACCGAGCATCGCACCTATCAACAGGGCTACTGTTACTTTCTATCAAATGACCCGCGTGTTCCATCTGATGTTCGAGAATGGTATAGCAACTGGGGATTTGCGAAGGACGAATTCACTGACAACGGTCATTGGCCTCATCAAATTTATGTGCGTGAAGCGCGCAGAATGATTGGTGACTTTGTTGTGACGGAAAATCACCTCCGCCAAAATATCGCAACAACGCGACCGGTGGGTATGGGATCGTACAACATGGACTCACACCATGTTCAAAGATATGTGGACGACAACGGCTTTGTACATAATGAGGGTGATATTCAAGTGAATCCTGGTGCTCCATATCCGATTGATTATGGAGCAATAACACCCCAGAAAAAAGAATGTACAAATCTTCTTGTTGTTTGTGCTGTTTCAAGTTCCCATATCGCGTATGGGTCTATTCGTATGGAGCCAGTATTTATGATTCTTGGCCAGAGCGCGACAACTGCTGCCGCACTGGCTCTCAAAAACAATCAAGCAGTTCAAGATATTGCATACACGAATCTTGCTGACCGTCTTGTAGCGGATGGACAAGTTCTTGCATTCGACAATAGACAACGGGAGGGACATTCTATTCCAAGCAATCATCTCGAAGGCTTCGTAATTGATGATGAGGATTCTCTTCGAACCGGTGCATGGACTCACTCAAAGGCAATTGGCCACCACGGTTATCAACATGATGGCAATACCGCTAAAGGAGAAAAAACAGCAACTTTTAAGACCACACTTGTACCAGGCCTGTATAACGTTCGGGTTGCCTATTCAGCACATCCTAACCGTGCAACAAACGTTCCCATTACAGTTCATCATCTTGGTGGTCACACAACAATCTCCATTGATCAAACAAAAGATCCTAACATTGGTGGCCTTTTTCTTTCCCTTGGGACGTTCCAATTCGGTGCATATGGAACTGTAGAATTCTCAAACCACAGTACCGATGGTTATGTCATTCTTGATGCTGTTCATTTTGCACCAGAAGTGGATTAACTGTTCTTTCCGTCCTGAAGCATGAACAAAATCGAACAACTGCATCATCAAACAGACAATACACAGCCAAACAACAAGCCCGAACTGGAAGAGAACGTCTCCTGCTGTCACACTGTGGTTGTGCAAGATTCATAAGGGAAACCTGCCTGACAACATCTGGGGAATAACGTGGCGTTGTGAAGGTGAATGGGCTATGGGTCACAGGTGATACTTTGAAAGGAACAATAATGTCAGTACTACGAACACAGATAAACCGTTCAATCTTCTTTTGTTTCGTGAATATGATCGTGAGCAGTGGGCTCATACTTGCAGAAGAAGGTACATGGATCGCACTTTTTGATGGTAAAACGCTCAATGGCTGGGAAAAAGTTGGCAGTCAGGGAAGTACCTGGGATGTCACTGAGGGCGCTCTAACGGGCACCGGAACACCATCAATGCTCGTCTGTACTAAAGGACCATTCAAAAATTTTCGCTATCGAGCAGAAATCCGCATTAATGATGGTGGCAACTCAGGACTTTACTTTCGAACATCTCGAAAACCAAAGTTCACTGACGGATATGAAGCCCAGATCGATAGCACACACAAAGATCCGATTCGTACGGGCTCAATCTATGGATTCTGTCACGTTTATAAAGATCTCGTACAACCAAATGAGTGGTTTACCTATGAGTTAGAAGTCCGCGATGATGAGTGGCGTCATCGGGATCTCACTCGAATCAAGGTGATAGTAAATGGGGATGAGTTGTACGAATACCTTGATTTTTCAAAAGCCTTTTCTGAAGGGCATTTTGCTTTCCAGCAACATGATCCTGGCAGCGTTGTAAACATTCGAAAAGTAGAAGTCATGCCACTCGAAAATTGAAAGTACGCCCTATGAAGTCTTACTTGTCTTTTTTGTGCTCGATCACGTACATCTCACTGCTGAGCGGTCTGCTCACAACGGTACATGCTGCGGACCAGCCAAACATCTTGATTCTACTGGGTGATGATATTGACAAGAGTTCGCTTGGGCCATGGGGCGGACAGGCTCATACACCGCATCTTGATCAACTCGCACGTGATGGCGTTCGGCTCGATTGTGTCTATGCCAATGTTGCAATGTGTGCCCCGTTTCGACAGGAATTTTATAGTGGTCAATGTGCCTGGCGTACCGGGGCTATGCCGAATCATTCAAAATCTGTTGCCGGGACAAAAAGTTTGCCGCATTATTTACAGCCACTCGGTTACCACGTTGGTTTACTTGGGAAGAAGCATATCGGACCAAGAGATTCTTACCCTTTTGATGACCTCGGTGATCTCCCAAAGGACCGTGATGCAAACAAGGATGCCGTTATTCGAGCCGAGGCATACATTCAAAAAGCTATTCGTACAGAGACTCCATTCTGCCTTGTTGTTGCGTCCAACGATGGCCATGGACCATATACACATGGCGATCGAAGCCGGTATCCAGCGGCTACGATTCAGACACCGCATGATGCACTTGGTACCTCTCAGTACAAGCAACAACTTGGTGCTCATCTTGCTGAAGTTACTAATCTCGACGACCTCTTAGGTAAACTTCGAAAAATTCTTCAAGATGAAAACGTTACGCAGAATACGTTAATTATTTTTTGTTCTGAGCAAGGAAATGCTTTTCCATTTTCAAAATGGACATGCTTTGAAAGCGGTCTGACTTCCGGCATGATTGCAGTTTTACCAGAGGTGATTCCTGCCGGGACTGTAAAAAAGAACATGACGTGGATCGCTGATGTTGCACCTACTCTTTTGGATGCGGCGGGTGGTAATACAGCAGCATGGACATTTGATGGCACAAGCCAGTGGGGAAACTTGACTGGGGGCAAGACCGATATTCACCACTACGCATATGGGGCTTTTACTAATTGCAACATTCTTGATAACAAAACAAGAAACTACCCAATTCGGTCCATTCGTGATGACAGATATACCTTAATCTGGTCGCCTCAGCATCAAGACATCACATCCAACGTCACGCTCACTCAGGCACTCGATTGGATAAATCATAAAAACAATGACCGATATCCTGATGTTGCTGCTTCTTGGGTACAAAAATTATACGATGATCCTCAACCGCACATAAAGACTTTGGTTCATCGGCTTCATCACCGACCTGAGTGGGCTCTTTATGACCGCAGGAATGACCCGCATGAGCTTGACAATCTTGCGGCATCAGACAGTCATAAAAAAGTCTTTGAACGACTCCAAAAAGCACTTCACACATGGCTAAATCGCTGGAATGACAGTAATCCAGTCGCAACTGAAAATGCCTTTATTCAAAAATAAGGAGTTTTCTTTTATTACGGTTCATCATCATGCATACCGCTAACAGAAAATTTTTCTCAATGTATTACAACATAACTGCGTGTCACTACACACATGCTTTGCTTCGAGCAAGCAGCTACTTGATAACCTGTCTTTTCTTAAGTGGTCTTGCTCATAGTGCACAAGCAGGGGAGCAGCCCAATATTATTGTGATTCTGTCTGATGACATGGGCTACTCAGATATTGGATGTTACGGCAGTGAAATTGAAACACCAACCCTAGATCGACTGGCCCATAATGGCATTCGATTCACACAATTTTATAACACCGGTCGATGCTGCCCGACTCGAGCAAGTCTGCTGTCCGGTCTCTATCCTCATCAAGCCGGTATTGGTCACATGATGAACGATAGGGGCTTCCCCGGGTACCGTGGCGAATTTGGCAATGACTGTTGCACAATCGCTGAGGCACTCCATCCTGCCGGATACAGGAATTACATGGCTGGTAAATGGCACATCACACACAAAACATCCCCCGAGCACCAAGGTGATAAAAAAAATTGGCCACTACAGCGAGGGTTCGATCGTTTCTATGGAACAATACATGGTGCTGGAAGCTTCTTTGATCCTAATACATTAGTGCGAGATAATACCTTTATTTCACCCTATGCTGATCCCTCTTACAAACCAGAATCGTACTACTACACAGATGCCATCGCTGATCATGCTGTACGCTTTATTCAAGAGCATGACGACGCCAAACCATTTTTCATGTATGTCACTTTTACTGCTGCACACTGGCCAATGCATGCAAAACAACAAGACATGGACAAATATAAAGGTCGCTACCAAGAAGGTTACTCTGCGATTCGAGTAGCACGGTATCACAACATGCTGCAACAACACGTTGTGACCGCAGACGCCACAACACTCTGGCCTATCGAAGCAAAATGGGGTGAACAGGGTGAATACTGGCCATGGGACGAAAGAAACATGGAGGTTTACGCCGCCATGATTGACTCCATGGATCAGGGCATCGGCAAAATCATCCACGCCCTTGAAACAACTCGCGCACTCGACAACACACTCATTTGCTACATGCAAGATAATGGCGGATGCGCAGAAGGAATGGGCCGAGGAAATATCGGCACACCAAAAGCTTCGACACCTCCTCTACCCCCTATGAAAAATGATGCACTACAACCAGACATGATTCCAAAACAGACCCGTGATGGATATCCCGTTCGGCAAGGCAAAGGTGTCATGGCTGGCCCGGCTGACACGTATATTGGATACGGCCAGGCCTGGGCAACTGTTTCGAACACCCCCTTTCGAAAATATAAACACTGGGTCCATGAAGGTGGTATTGCAACACCCCTCATCGTTCACTGGCCGACTGGTATCAAAGACCCTGGTCGACTGGAAGAAACTCCGAGTCACTTGATTGACATTATGGCAACGGCTGTCGATGTTGCTCATGCTACCTATCCAAAAAATAAGACACCTCTTGAGGGCATGAGTCTTCAACCACTCTTCAAGAAAACGTCACTGCCAAGACGAAAGCTCTATTGGGAACACGAAGGCAATCGTGCCATTCGTGATGGACAATGGAAACTAGTTGCTGGATTCAATAGCCCCTGGGAGCTGTACAATATTTCTACTGATCGGTCTGAACAACATGACCTCTCCAGCACACAGCCTGAGCGTACTCAAGCCATGGAAAATGCATGGCTTGACTACGCTTCTCGGGCACAGGTAGTTGCCTGGGAGAAGATTCGACCAAAAAAGAAAAAAGTAAAAAGTAAAAAATGATCCAACTTTCGAGGTCATGTTTTCATCCGTGGATCTAATGCATCACGGATTCCATCACCAAGAAAATTTAATGCGAAAAGCATGATGGCCATGATGCCACCAGGAAATACCAGTGTCCACCAAAACACCAGCATCTGATTCGCACCGTCATTAATGAGGCTTCCAAGACTCGGCTGGGGTGGCTGTACACCCAGACCAAGAAATGAAAGAAATGCTTCCTGCAAAATCATTGAAGGCACTGTCAGTGTGAATGTCACAATGACCGGACCGAGTGTATTGGGGATCAAATGTCGAAAAATTATGCCTCGACTTGTTGTTCCAAGACTACGGGCAGCCAGTACAAAATCTTGTTCTTTGAGACTCATCACTTGTCCTCGAACAACGCGGGCTGTTAATAACCAGCCAACAGCACCAAGTGCCAGGAAAAGTAGTAACAGACTTTTTCCAAGAATAGTAACCAGAATAATCACAAGAAACATGTAAGGCAGTGCGTAGAGAATATCAACGATCCGCATCATCAAGCTATCAATCAGCCCGCCGCTGTAGCTCGATACGGCCCCATAGATTGTGCCAATAAAAGCTGCAACCATTGCCGCAAGAAAACCCACAGAAAGACTCACTTGCGCACCAATGAGAACACGTATCAGAAGATCACGACCATAAAAATCCGTGCCGAATGGATGCCGTAATGACGGAGGTTGCGGGCCGTATGCCAAGTTCTGCGTATGTGCATCATACCCCAGGAAAACACCAAGAATAACAGGACCAAAAAGGCAGATAATTCCCAGGCATAATAATATGACACCACTAGCCAGCGCCATATTGTTTTTTCGCAGTCGTTTCCAAGCGTCTTCCCAAAGAGACGTACCGGTAATGAGATCACGCTCATCCGTTTCATTTCGAAATAGGGTTTGTCGCTGATTATTCTTCATGACACGTCAACACGTGGATCTAAAAATCCATAGACGACGTCGACTATAAGATTCATGAGAAGGAGAAAAAATGCGTAGAGTAGAACAATGCCCATCACGAGAAAGTAATCGCGATTAAATGCTGCATCTACGAAGTATGGTCCTATTCCAGGAACATTGAATATTTTTTCTACGACAACACTCCCTGTTAGCATGCTGGCAACAGCTGGTCCGAGATAGCTGACAACTGGCAGAAGACCACCACGAAGCATATGCCGCCACACAATAAGTGACTCCGAAAGACCTTTCGCCCGCGCCGTACGAATAAAGTCACTCCGAACAACCTCAAGCATGCCTCCACGAGTAAGTCGTGCAATTGAAGCAGCATAAATTGTTCCGAGTGTAAGACCTGGTAATACCACGTGTTGCCAATCACCCCAACCTGCTGGAGGCAGCAAGTGCAAACGAAGTGATACTGTAAGCACCAGCAGAGGACCAAGAACGAAGCTCGGCACACTAATGCCGACAAGTGCTGCAGTCATCGCAACATGGTCCCAGATCGTATTTTGGCGAATGGCACCTATAATACCTGCAGTAATGCCGACAAGTAATGACCAGAGAAGGGCTATCGCTGCCAAAGACAGAGTCACGGGAAACCCATTCGCAATAATTTCATTGACTGTCCGCTGTGGATACTTCGTGGACAGCCCAAGATCTCCCCGTAAAAGATTCCCAAGGTAACGAATAAATTGTTCGGGAAGTGGTTTATCAAAACCATATTTAGCCTCCAGTTTCTGCCGCACCTCAGGAGGGATTTCCTTTTCACTCGAAAATGGTGAACCGGGTGCTAATCGGACGAGCGCAAACGATGCTGCAACAATGACCAATGCAGTTGGTATAAGTTCCAGTAATCGCTGTAACAGAATACGAATCATTGAGGCACCTGTCCGTCTTCGTATGCATTTTTTCTAGCCTTAACCATTAGATCATGTGGATCAAATGACTCATCGATCCACATGTATTTCCATGGATGTCGGTCCTGATGGTTCCCCCAGATGCCTCGTACATACGGTTTAATGAGTTGCGTACGGGTATACACATAAAGAGGAATCAATGGTTGTTCATGAAGCGCAAACGCTTCCGCTTCCCTTAACATTCTTAATCGTTCTTCTGCGTCATGCTGTTGATTGGCTTGTTCCAGCAAGGTGTCATAAATCGTACTTGACCAATTTGAGTGATTGTTACCGCAATCACTCGTTAGTAATTCCAAAAATGTATACGGGTCTGCATAATCTCCAATCCAACCCATCCTGCAAATTTGAAAATTTGTTTGTTCAGCATTGGCCAGAAAAACCTTCCACTCTTGGTTCGCTAACTCCACCGTAATACCAAGTTCCTGCTGCCACATTGCCTGAATCGCCTCAGCAACTTGTTTATGACCTTCCGAGGTATTGAAAGACAGTGTCACGAGTGGTAAGTCTTGACCTGTTGCATACCCGGCCTCTGCAAGGAGTTGCTTCGCCTTTGCCGGATTGTAAACGGGAATATGAAGCCCTTCATATCCGGCAAGACCATCAGGTACAAGATCGGCTGATCCACGTTGTCCACCACGTGTCACATGTTGAACAAGCGAATCACGATCAATCGCAAGAGATAAAGCGCGACGAACCAGTGGATCATCAAGTGGTGGTTCCTCTGTATTGATCCAATAGAAATACACACCTAAATAGGGATGGCTATGGAAATCTTGATATTTCTCCAAATGATCCATAAATTCAGCGGGGAGTGACGTACTTCCTCCCGGCCAATCAAATTCCCCAGCAACATACATATTCATGGCTGTTGTCGCACTCTCGACCATAGCAACACGTATACGATCCAGTTTGACAGAAACGGCATCCCAATAATATTCATTCTTTTCAAACGTCATGTGCTGACGAAACCGCCAGTCTGTCATTCGAAAAGCTCCATTGCAGACAACATATTCCGGGCGTGTCCACAAGTCAGGATCAATGCCTCGATTCTGTAAATCTTGAAAAAGATGCTCTGGAAGAGGCATGAATGAATAGAAACTTAGAAAGTTAAGAAAATATGGCAGAGGATCAACCAATGTAATCTCAAGTGTATGTGTATCGA